>NZ_JASCOP010000094.1:0-16596 GCF_029959395.1 Stenotrophomonas sp. PS02300 | reverse complement strand
TCTTCAACGGCTACCGCCCGCAGTTCTACTTCCGTACCACCGACATCACTGGCGCCGCCAAGCTGCCGGAAGGCGTCGAGATGGTGATGCCGGGTGACAACGTGAAGATGGTCGTGACCCTGATCAATCCGGTCGCGATGGATGAAGGCCTGCGTTTCGCCATTCGTGAAGGCGGTCGTACCGTCGGCGCCGGCGTGGTCTCCAAGATCATCAAGTAATTCTGCAATACCGGCGGCAGCAAAGCGCTGCCGGTCTCGCGAACGGCGGGCCGGGAACCTCGGTCCGCCTTCGCCGTCTAAGGGAAGGCAGTTTTTTCAGTACGCCAGTAGCTCAATTGGCAGAGCAGCGGTCTCCAAAACCGCAGGTTGGGGGTTCGAGTCCCTCCTGGCGTGCCACTTCTCCCTTCCAGCGGCCATGCCGCCACAGCAGCCAGAGCCGGATGAACAGCAAGATCGAGCATTCCAAGGACACCTCCACCGGGGGTGACATCGTCAAATACGCCGCCGCAGTGCTCCTGGCACTTGCGGGCCTTTTTGCGTGGTTCTGGTTCGGCATGCCCGAGCATGCGGCCCAGAGTGCCTGGTCCGGTCCCCTGCGTGGCCTGGGTGTCGCCGTCGGCCTGGCCGCCGGCTTTGGCGTGTTCATGCTGACCGCCAAGGGTCGCGATACCCGTGAATTCCTTTCCGAATCCCGTTTCGAGCTGCGCAAGGTGGTCTGGCCGACGCGCCAGGAAGCCATCCGCATGACGTGGGTGGTGATGGTCGTGGTGATCATCCTCAGCCTGCTGCTCGGCGGCTTTGATTTCTTGATTCAGAAAGCGATCCAGTTGTTCCTGGGTCGATAAGGAGAAACCTGTGAAGCGTTGGTATGTCGTTCACGCCTATTCAGGCTTCGAGAAGTCGGTTGCGCAGGATCTGCGCGGCCGTATCGAGCGTCAAGAAAAGCAGGAATTCTTCGGTGACGTGCTCGTCCCGACCGAGGAAGTGGTTGAAATGCGTTCCGGCCAGAAGCGCCGTTCCGAGCGCAAGTTCTTCCCCGGTTACGTCCTGGTCCAGATCGAGACGCACGAAGAGAACGGCATTCCCCGGATCGAGAGCGAAAGCTGGCATCTGGTCAAGGAAACGCCCAAGGTGCTGGGCTTCATCGGCGGTACCGCCGATCGCCCGCTGCCGATCGCGGATCACGAGGCCGAGGCCATCCTGAACCGCGTTCAGGAAGGTGTTGAGAAGCCCCGTCCGAAGGTGCTGTTCGAGCCGGGCCAGATGGTCCGAGTCACCGAAGGCCCGTTCAACGACTTCAATGGCGTCGTGGAAGAAGTCAACTACGAGAAGAGCCGCCTGCGCGTCTCGGTGCTGATCTTCGGTCGCGCCACCCCGGTCGAGCTCGAGTTCGGCCAGGTCGAAAAGGCCACCTGATCCGGCCGCCGCCCGCATTCACGCGGTGGTCTGAAAATCTGATATAGTGCGCGGCTTCCTGCCAGGAAGCTGGCAAAAGCATAGGGCCGCCGCGAGGTGGCCTTCTGCATGAATTCAAAAACGCGATGCCGGGACGCGTGATTCCCGGTCCGATGGGGAGCCTGTGGTCGCAAGGCGCTAGCACCCGGAGAGTATTCACATGGCAAAGAAAGTAATTGGTTACATCAAGCTGCAGGTGAAGGCCGGCCAGGCCAACCCCTCGCCGCCGGTCGGTCCCGCGCTGGGTCAGCGTGGCCTGAACATCATGGAGTTCTGCAAGGCCTTCAATGCCGCCACGCAGAAGCTCGAGCCGGGTCTGCCGGTTCCGGTGATCATCACGGCCTATTCGGACCGTACGTTCACCTTCATCACCAAGAGCACCCCGGCCACCACGCTGCTGAAGAAGGCCGCTGGCGTGACCTCGGGCTCCAAGCGCCCGAACACCGACAAGATCGGCAAGGTGACCCGCAAGCAGCTGGAAGAGATCGCCAAGGCGAAGGAAGCTGACCTGACGGCCGCCGACCTGGACGCCGCCGTGCGCACGATCGCTGGTTCTGCCCGTTCCATGGGCCTTGTGGTAGAGGGTTAAGAAGATGGCACAGACCAAGCGTGAGAAGGCCATCCAGGCCGCCGTCGTCCCGGGCAAGGCTTACGCCTTCGAGGACGCAATCAAGATCCTGAAGACCGCTACCAAGGCCAAGTTCGTCGAGTCCTTCGACGTCGCCGTGCGCCTGGGCGTGGACGCCAAGAAGTCCGACCAGCAGGTGCGCGGTTCGACCGTGCTGCCGGCCGGTACCGGCAAGAGCGTGCGCGTTGCGGTGTTCGCACCGGCCGGTGCCAAGGCTGACGAAGCCCTGGCCGCTGGCGCCGAAGCCGTCGGCATGGACGACCTGGCCGAGAAGATGCAGGCCGGCGATCTGAACTATGACGTCGTCATCGCCACCCCGGACGCCATGCGCGTCGTGGGTAAGCTGGGCACCGTGCTCGGCCCGCGCGGCCTGATGCCGAACCCGAAGGTCGGCACCGTGTCGGCCAACCCGGGCGAAGCCGTCAAGAACGCCAAGTCGGGCCAGGTGCGCTACCGCACCGACAAGGCCGGCATCATCCACTGCACCATCGGCAAGGCCGACTTCGCCGAAGACGCGCTGAAGTCGAACCTGCAGGCGCTGCTGCTGGACCTGATCAAGGCCAAGCCGGCTACCTCGAAGGGCACCTACCTGCAGAAGGTTTCGGTCAGCTCGACGATGGGCCCGGGCGTCACCGTCGACCAGTCGTCGCTGACCCTGAAGTAATCGTTTCAAGCGGGTGCGCGGTTTCGGCCGTGCACCCGTGACATTTGAAGGCAATCCGAGCGGGCCCGTCCCGTGACGATAGCCGTCAAAGACCGCAGGGGTGGTGGGCGCATGCCGACCGCTTAATCGATTCCCCCGGGAATCACCCTGCGTAGATGGTGCCCTTCTGGAGTTTTTCTGGTTTACGCAGGTCTGGGTTCACCCAGGTTGGCCATCCAGGTCTAGAACGGCCCACCCTTGGAACATCGTCCCGATGTTCCCGGCGTCCAGGAAGGATGCTGCCCAGGACCGCAAACGGCAGGAGCCGTAAGCGGAGTTCAATTGGAGGAGTGCAATGGCTCTCAATCTGTCCCAGAAGCAAGAAGTAGTCGCCGAGGTTGCGGACGTCGCTGCCAAGGCTCACTCCTTGATCGCAGCCCATTACGCTGGCACCACGGTCTCCCAGATGACCGCGATGCGCAAGCAGGCCCGCGAAACCGGCGTTTTCTTGAAAGTTGTCAAGAACACGCTGGCCGAGCGCGCCGTCAAGGGCACCGAGTTTGAATGTGCAACGGACAAGTTCACCGGTCCGATGCTGTTCGCGTTCTCGCTTGAGGAGCCCGGCGCAGCCGGTCGCCTGATCAAGGAAGCTGCCAAGAACAACGCCAAGCTGCTTCCGCAGGTCGTTGCCATCGGTGGCGAAGTGTTCCCGGCAAGCCACGTCGACGTGCTGGCATCGCTGCCGACCCGCGATCAGGCCCTGGCCATGCTGGCCCGCGTCCTGACCGAGCCGGTCACGATGTTCGCCCGCGCCATCAAGGCCATCGGCGACAAGCAGAACGGTGGCGAGACCGCCGACGCTGCCGAGCCGGCTGCCGAAACCGCCTGAGTCGCTGTTTACGTGGTTCCTGACGGAACCTGAACCCAGAAAAATTATCCAAAGGTAATCAAAATGTCCCTTACCAACGAACAGATCGTCGACGCCATCGCCGAGAAGTCCCTGATGGAAGTGATGGAGCTGGTCAAGGCCATCGAAGAGAAGTTCGGCGTTTCCGCCGCTGCTCCGGTCGCCGTGGCTGCTGCCGCTGGCCCGGCCGTTGCTGCCGAAGAGCAGACCGAATTCGACGTCATCCTGAAGTCGGCCGGCGACAAGAAGGTCGAAGTCATCAAGGCCGTTCGCGCCATCACCGGCCTGGGCCTGAAGGAAGCCAAGGATCTGGCAGAAGCCGGCGGCATGATCAAGGAAGCCGCTTCGAAGGACGACGCTGCCAAGTTCAAGAAGGACCTGGAAGCTGCTGGCGCGACTGTCGAAGTCAAGTAAGCAGCTCCTTGCGTCGCCATCGAATCACGGCGATGCAGCGAAGGCTGGGGGCGTAAGCCCCCGGCCTTTGGTCGTTGTTGCGGCAACGACCGAAATCCAGCGTTACCGGCCCAGGCCGGCGAGTTGGTAGTTGGAAGTAGCGGGAGAAGGCGTGCTGGTGCCGGCAATACCAGCGACTTCCAACTGACAATTTTCATGTTCCCTTCGGGCCACGCCTCCATGGCGGGGCCCGCACAGCCAAGGTGAGACCCCATGACGTCATATTCGTTCACCGAAAAAAAGCGTATCCGCAAGGATTTCGGCAAGCAGCGCTCGATCCTCGAAGTGCCGTTCCTGCTCGCCATCCAGGTGGATTCCTACCGCGAATTCCTGCAGGAAAACGTGGATCCGGCCAAGCGCCGTGATCTCGGCCTGCACGCGGCCCTGAAGTCGGTGTTCCCGATCGCCAGCTACAGCGGCAACGCTGCGCTGGAATACGTGGGCTACAAGCTGGGCGACCCGGTCTTCGACGAGCGTGAATGCCGCCAGCGTGGCATGAGCTACGGCGCGCCGCTGCGCGTGACCGTGCGCCTGGTGATCTACGACCGCGAGTCGTCCACCAAGGCCATCAAGTACGTGAAGGAGCAGGAGGTCTACCTCGGCGAAATCCCGCTGATGACCGACAACGGCACCTTCATCGTCAACGGCACCGAGCGCGTCATCGTCTCGCAGCTGCACCGTTCGCCGGGCGTGTTCTTCGACCACGACCGTGGCAAGACCCACAGCTCGGGCAAGCTGCTGTACAGCGCCCGCATCATCCCGTACCGCGGTTCCTGGCTGGACTTCGAGTTCGACCCGAAGGACGCGCTGTTCACCCGTATCGACCGTCGCCGCAAGCTGCCGGTGTCGATCCTGCTGCGTGCGCTGGGCTACAGCAACGAAGAGATGCTGGCCGAGTTCTTCGAGATCAACACCTTCCACATCAATCCCGATGAAGGCGTGCAGCTCGAACTGGTTGCCGAGCGCCTGCGCGGCGAGACCCTGAACTTCGACCTGGCCGACGGCGACAAGGTCATCGTCGAAGCCGGCAAGCGCATCACCGCGCGCCACGTCAAGCAGCTGGAAGCCTCGGGCATTGCCGCCCTGGCCGTGCCGGACGATTACATCGTCGGCCGCATCCTGTCCCACGACGTGGTCGACGCCGGTACCGGCGAACTGCTGGCCCAGGCCAACGACGAAATCACCGACGAGCAGCTGCAGGCCTTCCGCAAGGCCGGCGTGGATGCCGTGGGCACCCTGTGGGTGAACGATCTGGATCGTGGCCCGTACCTGTCCAACACCCTGCGCATCGATCCGACCAAGACCCAGCTCGAAGCGCTGGTCGAAATCTATCGCATGATGCGTCCGGGCGAGCCGCCGACCAAGGACGCCGCGCAGAACCTGTTCCACAACCTGTTCTTCACCTTCGAGCGCTACGACCTGTCCACGGTTGGCCGCATGAAGTTCAACCGTCGTGTCGGCCGCAAGGAAGTCACCGGTGAAGCAGTGCTGTACGACCGCAAGTACTTCGGCGAGCGCAACGACGAAGAGTCCAAGCGCCTGGTCGCCGAGCACGGCGACAGCTCCGACATCCTGGACGTGATCAAGGTCCTCACCGAGATCCGCAACGGTCGCGGCGTGGTCGATGACATCGATCACCTGGGCAACCGTCGCGTGCGTTCGGTCGGCGAAATGGCCGAGAACGTGTTCCGCGTGGGCCTGGTCCGCGTCGAGCGCGCGGTCAAGGAGCGCCTGTCGATGGCCGAATCCGAAGGCCTGACCCCGCAGGAGCTGATCAACGCCAAGCCGGTTGCCGCTGCGATCAAGGAATTCTTCGGCTCCTCGCAGCTGTCGCAGTTCATGGACCAGAACAACCCGCTGTCGGAAGTCACCCACAAGCGTCGCGTCTCGGCCCTGGGCCCGGGCGGCCTGACCCGTGAGCGTGCCGGCTTCGAAGTGCGCGACGTGCACCCGACCCACTACGGCCGCGTCTGCACCATCGAAACGCCGGAAGGCCCGAACATCGGCCTGATCAACTCGCTGGCCGTGTACGCCCGCACCAACCAGTACGGCTTCCTGGAAACCCCGTACCGCAAGGTGCACGACGGCAAGGTGTCCGACGAGATCGAGTTCCTGTCGGCCATCGAAGAAAACGAATACGTCATTGCCCAGGCCAACGCCCTGACCGACGCCAAGAGCATGCTCACCGAGCAGTTCGTGCCGTGCCGGTTCCAGGGTGAGTCGCTGCTGAAGCCGCCGGCGGAAGTCCACTTCATGGACGTCTCGCCGATGCAGACCGTGTCGATCGCAGCGGCGCTGGTTCCGTTCCTGGAACACGATGACGCCAACCGTGCACTGATGGGCGCCAACATGCAGCGCCAGGCCGTGCCGACCCTGCGTGCGCAGAAGCCGCTGGTGGGTACCGGTATCGAACGCGCCGTGGCCCGTGACTCGGGTGTGACCGTGAACGCCCGTCGTGGCGGCGAGATCGTGCAGATCGACGCCGGCCGCATCGTGGTCAAGGTCAACGAAGTGGAAATCACCGACGCCAGCGATGCCGGCGTGGATATCTACAACCTGATCAAGTACACCCGTTCCAACCAGAACACCTGCATCAACCAGCGCCCGCTGGTGGAAGTGGGCAACGTGGTGGCGCGTGGCGACGTGCTGGCCGATGGTCCGTCCACCGACATCGGCGAACTGGCCCTGGGCCAGAACATGCTGATCGCCTTCATGCCGTGGAACGGCTACAACTTCGAAGACTCCATCCTGCTCTCCGAGCGCGTGGTGGAAGAAGATCGTTACACCACGATCCACATCGAAGAGCTGACCTGCGTTGCGCGTGACACCAAGCTGGGGCCGGAGGAAATCTCCGCCGACATCCCGAACGTGTCCGAGCAGGCCCTGAACCGCCTGGATGAGTCGGGCGTGGTGTACATCGGTGCCGAAGTGCGCGCCGGCGACATCATGGTCGGCAAGGTCACCCCGAAGGGCGAAAGCCAGCTGACCCCGGAAGAGAAGCTGCTCCGCGCGATCTTCGGTGAGAAGGCGTCGGACGTGAAGGACAGCTCGCTGCGCGTGCCGCCGGGCATGGACGGCACCGTCATCGACGTGCAGGTCTTCACCCGCGACGGCATCGAGAAGGACAAGCGTGCGCGCCAGATCGAGGAAAGCGAGATCAAGCGCGTCAAGAAGGACTTCGACGACCAGTTCCGCATCCTGGAAGGCGCCATCTACGCACGCCTGCGCTCGCAGATCGTGGGCAAGGTCGCCAACGGCGGTGCCAACCTGAAGAAGGGCGACACCATCACCGACGCCTACCTGGACGGCCTGAAGAAGGCTGACTGGTTCGTGCTGCGCATGAAGGACGACGACGCTTCCGAAGCCATCGAACGCGCCCAGAAGCAGATCCAGGCGCACGAGAAGGAATTCGAGCGTCGCTTCGCCGACAAGCGCGGCAAGATCACCGCCGGCGACGACCTCGCCCCGGGCGTGCTGAAGATGGTCAAGGTGTTCCTGGCCGTGAAGCGCCGCATCCAGCCGGGCGACAAGATGGCAGGCCGCCACGGCAACAAGGGTGTGGTCTCCAACGTGGTGCCGGTCGAGGACATGCCGTACATGGCCTCGGGCGAGACCGTGGACATCGTGCTGAACCCGCTGGGCGTGCCGTCGCGCATGAACATCGGCCAGATCCTGGAAGTGCACCTGGGCTGGGCCGCAAAGGGCCTGGGCCGCAAGATCCAGGGCATGCTCGAGGCACAGGCCGCGATCAACGACCTGCGCAAGTTCCTGGACGACGTGTACAACCACGACAAGACCCAGCACGCCAACCACGTCGACCTGACCCAGTTCAGCGACGAGGAGCTGCTGCGCCTGGCCGGCAACCTGACCGACGGCGTGCCGATGGCCACCCCGGTGTTCGACGGTGCCACCGAAGCTGAGATCAAGCACATGCTTGCCCTGGCTGACCTGCCGCTCAGCGGCCAGACCCAGCTGTATGACGGTCGTACCGGCGAGGCATTCGATCGCCACACCACCGTGGGCTACATGCACTACCTGAAGCTGAACCACCTGGTCGACGACAAGATGCACGCCCGTTCGACCGGTCCGTACTCGCTCGTTACCCAGCAGCCGCTGGGCGGCAAGGCGCAGTTCGGCGGCCAGCGCTTCGGTGAAATGGAAGTCTGGGCGCTGGAAGCCTACGGCGCGGCCTACACCCTGCAGGAAATGCTGACGGTGAAGTCCGATGACGTGCAGGGCCGCAACCAGATGTACAAGAACATCGTCGACGGTGAGCACGAGATGGTCGCGGGCATGCCGGAATCCTTCAACGTGCTCGTGAAGGAAATCCGCTCGCTGGCCATCAACATGGAACTGGAAGACAACTGATCGTGCAGGCGCGGCTGCCCCGGCCGCCGCGCCGCCGGATGTGACCTGACAGCCCCCTCGACAAGATTTACTCCTTTAGGAGAAACACCATGAAAGACCTGCTCAACCTCTTCAACCAGCAGCGCCAGACGCTGGACTTCGACGCGATCAAGATCGCGCTGGCCTCGCCGGACCTGATCCGTTCGTGGTCCTTCGGCGAAGTGAAGAAGCCGGAAACCATCAACTACCGTACCTTCAAGCCGGAGCGTGACGGCCTGTTCTGCGCCGCCATCTTCGGACCGGTCAAGGACTACGAGTGCCTGTGCGGCAAGTACAAGCGCATGAAGCACCGCGGCGTGGTCTGCGAAAAGTGCGGCACCGAAGTGACCCTGGCCAAGGTGCGCCGCGAGCGCATGGGCCACATCGACCTGGCTTCGCCGGTCGCGCACATCTGGTTCCTCAAGTCGCTGCCGTCGCGCATCGGCCTGATGCTGGACATGACCCTGCGTGACATCGAGCGCGTGCTGTACTTCGAAGCCTACGTGGTGACCGAGCCGGGCCTGACCGCCCTGGAGCGCCGCCAGCTGCTGACCGAAGAACAGTACCTGCAGGCACGCCAGGAGCACGGCGACGACTTCGACGCCGCCATGGGCGCCGAGGCCGTGTACGAACTGCTGCGCACCATCGACCTGCAGTCGGAAATGACCCGCCTGCGCGAAGAAATCGCCAGCACCGGTTCGGAAACCAAGCTCAAGCGCCTCACCAAGCGCATCAAGCTGGTCGAAGCCTTCCTGGAATCGGGCAACCGCCCGGAGTGGATGGTCATGACCGTGCTGCCGGTGCTGCCGCCGGACCTGCGTCCGCTGGTGCCGCTGGATGGTGGCCGCTTCGCGACCTCCGACCTGAACGACCTGTACCGCCGCGTCATCAACCGCAACAACCGCCTGCGCCGCCTGCTCGAGCTGAACGCGCCGGACATCATCGTGCGCAATGAAAAGCGCATGCTGCAGGAATCGGTCGATGCGCTGCTGGACAACGGCCGCCGCGGCCGTGCCATCACCGGCACCAACAAGCGCCCGCTGAAGTCGCTGGCCGACATGATCAAGGGCAAGCAGGGTCGCTTCCGCCAGAACCTGCTGGGCAAGCGCGTCGACTACTCGGGCCGTTCGGTCATCGTGGTCGGTCCGTACCTGCGCCTGCACCAGTGCGGCCTGCCGAAGAAGATGGCGCTCGAGCTGTTCAAGCCGTTCGTGTTCGCCAAGCTGCAGCGTCGTGGCCTGGCCACCACCATCAAGGCCGCCAAGAAGCTGGTCGAGCGCGAAGAAGCCGAAGTCTGGGACATCCTGGAAGAGGTCATCCGCGAACACCCGGTGATGCTGAACCGTGCGCCGACCCTGCACCGCCTGGGCATCCAGGCGTTCGAGCCGGTGCTGATCGAAGGCAAGGCCATCCAGCTGCACCCGCTGGTCTGCACCGCGTTCAACGCCGACTTCGACGGTGACCAGATGGCCGTCCACGTGCCGCTCTCGCTGGAAGCCCAGCTGGAAGCGCGTGCGCTGATGATGTCCACCAACAACATCCTGTCGCCGGCCAACGGCGAGCCGATCATCGTGCCGTCGCAGGACGTGGTGCTGGGTCTGTACTACATGACCCGCGCCCTGGAAAACAAGAAGGGCGAGGGCATGGCCTTCGCCAACATCGCCGAAGTGAAGCGTGCCTATGACAACCGCGTGGTGGAACTGCACGCCAAGGTCAAGGTCCGCATCACCGAAGTGGTGACCGACGAAAACGGCGACAAGCAGAACAAGACCTCGATCGTGGACACCACGATCGGTCGCGCCCTGCTGGCCGAAATCCTGCCGGAAGGCCTGCCGTTCGCGCTGGCCAACACCGAGCTGACCAAGAAGAACATCAGCCGCCTGATCAACTCCAGCTACCGCCAGCTGGGCTTGAAGGACACGGTCGTGTTCGCCGACAAGCTGATGTACACCGGCTTCGCCTACGCAACCCGTGCAGGCGTGTCGATCGGTATCGACGACATGCTGATCCCGGACGAGAAGCGCGGCATCCTCACCGAGGCCGAAGCCGAAGTGCTGGAAATCCAGGAGCAGTACCAGTCGGGCCTGGTCACCGCCGGCGAGCGCTACAACAAGGTGGTCGACATCTGGTCGCGTACCAATGAACGCATCGCCAAGGCGATGATGGACACCATTGGTACCGAGAAGGTGGTCAACGCCAAGGGCGAGACCATCGACCAGAAGTCGATGAACTCGCTGTACATCATGGCCGACTCCGGTGCCCGTGGTTCGCAGGCGCAGATCCGCCAGCTGGCCGGCATGCGTGGCCTGATGGCCCGTCCGGATGGCTCGATCATCGAAACGCCCATCAAGGCGAACTTCCGTGAAGGCCTGAACGTGCAGGAGTACTTCAACTCCACCCACGGTGCCCGTAAGGGCCTGGCCGATACCGCGCTGAAGACCGCCAACTCGGGTTACCTGACCCGTCGTCTGGTGGACGTGGCGCAGGACGTGGTCATCACCGAGGTGGATTGCGGTACCTCCGAAGGCCTGACCATGACCCCGATCGTGGAAGGCGGCGACGTCGTGGAGCCGCTGAAGGACCGCGTGCTGGGTCGTGTCGTGGCCGAGGACGTGTTCCTGCCGGGCAACGACGAAGATCCGATCGTGACCCGCAACACCCTGCTCGACGAAGCCTGGGTGGCCAAGCTGGAAGATGCCGGCGTGCAGAGCATCAAGGTGCGCTCCACGATCAGCTGCGAATCGGCGTTCGGCGTGTGCGGCCACTGCTACGGTCGCGACCTGGCCCGTGGCCACCTGGTCAACATCGGTGAGGCGGTGGGCGTCATCGCCGCGCAGTCGATCGGTGAGCCGGGTACCCAGCTGACCATGCGTACGTTCCACATCGGTGGTGCGGCATCGCGTGCGGCAGCCGTGGACAACATCACGGTCAAGACCACCGGTTCGGTGAAGTTCAACAACCTCAAGTCCGTCGAACACGCCAGCGGCTCGCTGGTGGCGGTCTCGCGCTCGGGTGAAATCTCGGTGCTCGATGCCCACGGTCGTGAGCGTGAGCGTTACAAGCTGCCGTACGGCTCGATGATCGCGTCCAAGGACGGCGATGCTGTGAAGGCTGGCCAGACCGTGGCCAACTGGGATCCGCATAACCACCCGATCGTGTCCGAAGTGGCCGGTTTCATCCGCTTCATCGACTTCATCGACGGCGTCACCGTCATCGAGAAGACCGACGAACTGACCGGCCTGGCCTCGCGCGAAATCACCGACCCGAAGCGTCGTGGCTCGCAGGCCAAGGAGCTGCGCCCGATCGTGCGCATCGTGGATGCCAAGGGCAATGACCTGACCATCCCGAACACCGACCTGCCGGCCCAGTACCTGCTGCCGCCGCGTTCCATCGTCAACCTGCAGGACGGCGCCGCCGTCGGCGTGGGCGACGTGGTCGCCAAGATCCCGCAGGAAGCGTCCAAGACCCGCGACATCACCGGTGGTCTGCCGCGCGTGGCCGATCTGTTCGAAGCACGCAAGCCGAAGGATCCGGCGATCCTGGCCGAGCGTTCGGGCATCATCAGCTTCGGCAAGGACACCAAGGGCAAGCAGCGCCTGATCATCAAGGACACCGATGGTTCGGAACACGAAGAGCTGATCCCGAAGTACCGCCAGGTGATCGTGTTCGAAGGCGAGCACGTGACCAAGGGCGAAACCATCGTGGACGGCGAGCCGAGCCCGCAGGACATCCTGCGCCTGCTGGGTGTCGAACCGCTGGCTGCCTACCTGGTCAAGGAAATCCAGGACGTGTACCGCCTGCAGGGCGTGAAGATCAACGACAAGCACATTGAAGTGATCACCCGCCAGATGCTGCGCAAGGTCGAGATCACCGACCAGGGCAGCAGCAAGTTCCTGAATGGCGAGCAGGCCGAGCGCCAGCGCGTCATCGAGGAAAATGCACGCCTGGCCACCCGCAACGAGCTGATCGCCCGTTTCGACCCGGTCCTGCTGGGCATCACCAAGGCGTCGCTGGCCACCGAGTCGTTCATTTCGGCGGCCTCGTTCCAGGAAACCACCCGCGTGCTGACCGAAGCTGCCGTCCGCGGCACCTCGGACAACCTGCGCGGCCTGAAGGAAAACGTCATCGTCGGCCGCCTGATCCCGGCCGGTACCGGCCTGGCCTACCACGCCAACCGTCGTCGCAACGCCTCCGGGCTGACCGAGTCGGAAATGCAGACCCTGTCCGGCACGCCGGCGGTGGCTGAAGTGGTGCCGGCTGCCCCGGTGGCAGTGGAATCGACCGAAGCCGAATCGGCCTCGGGCGAGGAATGAGAAATCCGGTCCGGCCTTCGGGCCGGACCACCTTCGGGTAGCGGCCGACCGTTGGTCGGACGACATTCGAAGGGGTAGGGCGCCACCGTTGGTGGTGCCGAACCCACCTTGTCGGTGGCGTAACCGCCACCAATAGGGTAGGATGCCGGCCGGTCCTCGAAAGGGGGCCGGTTTGACAACCTGAACGGGGGGCATGGAAAAGGCTCCCCTGTAACGGCCCGGGATCAGGGCTGGCTTGGCGTGCGCGCGGTTGACTGCGTTTTCGCCGGGTTGCTACAATCGTCTGTCTCAGCAGGCCGGTTTCTCGCCTGCTCGCACATATCCGCATTCATGGCCTGTTTTCATCGGGCCTCTCTCAGAAGAACTTACTGATGGCGACGATCAATCAGCTTGTCCGCAAGCCGCGGCAGGCAACCACTTACAAGAGTGCCTCCCCGGCTCTTGAAAAGTGCCCCCAGCGCCGTGGCGTCTGCACGCGCGTGTACACCACCACTCCGAAGAAGCCGAACTCGGCGCTTCGCAAGGTTGCCAAGGTTCGCCTGACCAACCAGGAAGAAGTGATTAGCTACATCGGCGGCGAAGGCCACAACCTGCAGGAGCACTCCGTGGTCCTGATCCGTGGCGGTCGCGTCAAGGATCTGCCGGGTGTGCGTTACCACACTGTGCGTGGCTCGCTGGACGCCTCCGGCGTTGCCAAGCGTCGCCAGGGCCGTTCCAAGTACGGCGCCAAGCGTCCGAAGAGCTAAGGGAAAGTACACATGTCTCGTAAAGGTAATACGCCGCAGCGCTCTGTCCTGCCGGATCCGAAGCACGGAAGTGAAACCATCGCGCGCTTCATCAACATGGTGATGCTGAGCGGCAAGAAGTCGGTCGCTGAAAAGATCGTCTATGGCGCCATGGACGTGATCAGCGAAAAGAACCCGAACTCCATCGAGCTGGTGCAGAAGGCTCTGGACAACGTGGCTCCGTCGGTCGAAGTGAAGTCCCGCCGCGTCGGCGGTGCGACCTACCAGGTGCCGGTCGAAGTGCGTTCGTCGCGCAAGATGGCCCTGGCCATGCGCTGGCTGATCGACTCCGCCCGTAAGCGTGGTGAGAACACCATGCCGAAGAAGCTGGCTGCAGAACTGCTGGATGCCTCGGAAAACCGTGGTGGCGCCATCAAGAAGCGCGAAGAAACCCACCGCATGGCCGAAGCCAACAAGGCCTTCGCCCACTACCGCTGGTGAGTTTGACGGCCTTGTAAAACAGGCACGGCAGCACCATTAAGGTGCTGCCTCGCGGCCCCAGAAGGGCTGCGCCAATCCGAAGGCCGCCGAAAGGCGGCGTTCGGCCATCCGAATTCCAAGAAATTGAGAGGCTCCCGTGGCCCGCACCACTCCCATCGAGCGTTACCGCAATTTCGGCATCATGGCCCACATCGATGCCGGCAAGACCACCACGTCCGAGCGCATCCTGTTCTACACCGGCAAGAGCCACAAGATCGGTGAAGTGCACGACGGCGCCGCCACCATGGACTGGATGGAGCAGGAGCAGGAGCGTGGCATCACGATCCAGTCCGCTGCCACCACCGCGTTCTGGAAGGGCATGGACAAGTCCCTGCCGGAGCACCGCTTCAACATCATCGATACCCCCGGGCACGTCGACTTCACCATCGAAGTGGAGCGCTCGCTGCGCGTGCTCGACGGTGCGGTGTTCGTGCTGTGTGCCGTCGGTGGCGTGCAGCCGCAGTCCGAAACCGTGTGGCGCCAGGCCAACCGGTACAAGGTGCCGCGCATTGCGTTCGTCAACAAGATGGACCGCACCGGCGCCAACTTCACCAAGGTCGTTGGCCAGCTGAAGGCCAAGCTCGGCGCCACCGCCGTGCCGATGCAGCTGCCGATCGGCGCTGAAGAAGGCTTCAAGGGCGTCGTCGACCTGATCAAGATGAAGGCCATCCATTGGGATGAAGCCTCGCAGGGCATGAAGTTCGAGTACCTGGAAATCCCGGCCGACATGAAGGACGCCGCCGACGAGGCGCGCACCTTCATGATCGAAGCCGCGGCTGAAGCCAGCGAAGAGCTGATGGAAAAGTACCTGGGCGGCGAAGAGCTGACCGAGGCCGAAATCATCGAAGCCCTGCGCGTGCGCACCCTGGCCACCGACATCGTGCCGATGTACTGCGGCTCGGCGTTCAAGAACAAGGGCGTGCAGGCCATGCTGGACGGCGTGGTGCAGCTGCTGCCGTCGCCGATCGACGTGCCGGACGTGACCGGTACCGACGTCGATGACGAAACCGTTGCGCTGAGCCGCAAGTCCGACGACAAGGCACCGTTCTCGGCGCTGGCCTTCAAGATCATCACCGACCCGTTCGTGGGCGCGCTGACCTTCTTCCGTGTCTACTCGGGCACGCTGAACGCCGGCGACCAGCTGCTGAACTCGGTGAAGGGCAAGAAGGAGCGCATCGGCCGCATCCTGCAGATGCACTCCAACGATCGCGAAGAGATCAAGGAAGTGCTGGCCGGTGACATCGCCGCGGCCGTGGGCCTGAAGGACACCACCACCGGTGACACGCTGTGCTCGCAGGAGCACCCGATCATCCTGGAGCGCATGGTGTTCCCGGAGCCGGTCATCTCGATGGCCGTCGAACCGAAGACCAAGTCCGACCAGGAAAAGATGGGTCTCGCCCTTGGCCGCCTGGCCCAGGAAGATCCGTCGTTCCGCGTCAAGACCGACGAAGAATCCGGCCAGACCATCATCTCGGGCATGGGCGAGCTGCACCTGGACATCATCGTTGACCGCATGAAGCGCGAGTTCAACGTTGAAGCCAATGTCGGCAAGCCGCAGGTGGCCTACCGCGAAACCATCCAGCTGGCCGACGTGAAGTCGGATTACAAGCACGCCAAGCAGTCCGGTGGTAAGGGTCAGTACGGTCACGTCGTGATCGAACTGTCGCCGATCACCGCTGAAGACCGTGCCGATCCGAAGATCGCGCCGAACATCAAGGACGATTTCCTGTTCGTCAACGACATCACCGGTGGCGTGATTCCGAAGGAATTCATCCCGTCGATCGAAAAGGGCCTGCGCGAAACCATCACCAGCGGTCCGCTGGCTGGCTTCCCGGTCGTGGACGTGAAGGTGAAGCTGGTGTTCGGCTCGTACCATGACGTCGACTCCTCGGAAATGGCGTTCAAGCTGGCTTCGTCGATGGCCTTCAAGCAGGGCTTCGCCAAGGCCAAGCCGGTCCTGCTCGAGCCGATCATGAAGGTCGAGATCGTGACCCCGGAGGATTACCAGGGTGACGTGATGGGCGACGTGAGCCGCCGTCGTGGCGTGCTGCAGGGTTCGAGCACCACCGGTGACGGTTCGGCCAGCATCATCAACGCGATGATCCCGCTGGGTGAAATGTTCGGTTACGCCACCTCGCTGCGTTCGCAGACCCAGGGTCGCGCAACGTTCACGATGGAATTCGACCACTACGAGCCGGCGCCGAACAACATCGCCGAAACCGTGATCAAGAAGTCCTGAGCATAAGCTCAGGCCTTCATCTCCCTCTTTCTGATATCCAAGGTATACAACAATGGCAAAGGGTAAGTTCGAGCGCACCAAGCCGCACGTCAACGTCGGCACCATCGGTCACGTCGATCATGGCAAGACCACGCTGACTGCTGCGCTGACCAAGATCGGCGCAGAGCGCTTCGGTGGCGAATTCAAGGATTACTCCGCGATCGACGCCGCGCCGGAAGAAAAGGCCCGTGGCATCACGATCTCGACCGCACACGTCGAATACGAATCCACCGAGCGTCACTACGCCCACGTCGATTGCCCGGGCCATG
>NZ_JASCOP010000093.1:0-17002 GCF_029959395.1 Stenotrophomonas sp. PS02300 | reverse complement strand
CTATGAAGGGGAGACGTGAGGCATCTGGGGGATAGCCCCCTGAGTCAGGGGGCGGCCGCGCCGCGGCCGGGGTATGGAGGCAAAAAATGGGGCCCACTGTTTGCGCAGCAAACTGTGGGACGACAGCGCGCGGCTTTACGCGTGCTGTCAGGGAAATCCCGATAGCGGTGTACTGTGAAGACGGACACAATTCACCGCGCCAGCCGCAGTACCCCCGACGGTCCTACTCCCCAAGAGGCCATCCCCAGGGGGGCTCATATTGTGGGGCTCTGAGCAAGCCCGATCGCTGACGCCTTACACCGCACGCCCGGTTTCCGAAAGGACCGGGCGTGCGCGTGTAGGTTGATCAGCGCTTGAGCGCTGCCTGGATGCGCGCTTCCACGTCGGCAAGCTCGCCCACGCCATCAACGCGCGCCAGGGTGCCGCGGCCCGCATAGAAATCCACCACCGGCGCGGTCTGGTCGGTGTAGACCTGCAGGCGCTTGCGCACCGATTCGGGATTGTCATCGGCGCGGCCCTGTTCCTGGGCGCGGCCGGCAATGCGCTCGACCAGCAGTTCGCTCGGCACATCCAGCTGCACCACCGCATCCAGCGGCTGGCCGATCTTGGCCAGCACGGCGTCCAGCGCGTTGGCCTGGGCCACGTTGCGCGGGTAACCGTCCAGGATGAAGCCATTGGCCACATCCGCCTGGCCCAGGCGCGATTCCAGCATGCCCAGCAGGATGTCATCGGACACCAGGTTGCCGGCGTCCATCACGGCCTTGGCCTGCTTGCCCAGCTCGGTGCCGGCAGCCACTTCGGCGCGCAGCAGGTCACCGGTGGAAATGTGCGCAATGTTCAGGTGTTCCTTCAGGCGCGTCGCCTGCGTCCCCTTGCCCGAACCGGGCGGTCCCAACAGAACCAATCGCATCAACCTGACTCCAACTTGGTAAAAAACGGAAGGGCGCGCGCCCGGGATTGTCCACAATCACGCTGCACCGCAATACGCGCACTTTACCTCATACCGGTAATGTCCCTGCAATGTCCTTCCCCCCGACAAAGGTCCCACCATGTCCAAAGGTACCCTGCTGTACGCCCAGTCAGGCGGCGTCACCGCCGTCATCAACGCCACCGCCTCGGCGGTGATCAGCACCGCCAGGGCCAAGGGAATCAAGGTCTTGGCCGCGCGCAACGGCATCCTGGGCGCGCTGCGCGAGGAGCTGATCGACACCTCGAAGGAGTCGGCGGCGGCCATCGCCGCGCTGGCCCATACCCCGGGCGGCGCCTTCGGCTCCTGCCGTTACAAGCTCAAGTCGCTGGAGGCCGACCGGGCCCGCTACGAGCGCCTGCTGGCGGTGCTGCGCGCCCACGACGTGCGCTGGTTCCTCTACAACGGCGGCAACGACTCGGCCGATACCGCCTGGAAGGTGTCCCAGCTGGCCAAGGCCTTCGATTACGACCTCACCTGCATCGGCGTGCCCAAGACCATCGACAACGACCTGGCGGTGACCGACACCTGCCCGGGCTTCGGTTCGGCGGCCAAGTACACCGCCGTGTCGGTGCGTGAGGCGGCGCTGGACGTGGCGGCCATGGCCGAAACCTCCACCAAGGTGTTCGTGTACGAGGCCATGGGCCGGCATGCGGGCTGGCTGGCGGCCGCCGCCGGGCTGGCCGGAAACGGCCCGGACGAGGCACCGCACATCATCCTGCTGCCCGAACGCGCCTATGACGAGGCCGCGTTCCTGGCCAAGGTGAAGCAGGTGGTGGAACGCGTGGGCCACTGCGTGGTGGTGGCCTCCGAAGGCATCCAGACCGCCGATGGCCGCTTCGTGGCCGATGCCGGCGGCGGCAAGGACTCGTTCGGGCACACCCAGCTGGGCGGGGTCGCCTCGCAGCTGGCCGCGCGCGTGAAGGACACGTTGGGCTACAAGGTGCACTGGACCCTGCCCGACTACCTGCAGCGCTCGGCGCGCCACATCGCCTCGAAGACGGACTGGGAACAGGCGCAGGCGGTGGGCAAGGCGGCGGTGCAGTACGCGCTCAAGGGCCAGAACGCGGTGATGCCGGTGATCGTGCGCAGCAGCGATGCGCCGTACCGCTGGAAGATCGAACCGGCGCCGCTGCACAAGGTGGCCAACCACGAGAAGAAGATGCCGGCCGGCTTCATCCGCCGCGATGGCTTCGGCATCACAGACAAGGCCCGCGCCTACCTGTCGCCGTTGATCAAGGGCGAGGCACCGCTGCCGTATGGTGCCGATGGGCTGCCGAAGTACGTCACTCTGAAGAACGTGGCGGTGAAGAAGAAGCTGCCTGCGTTCGAGGCATAAGGGCCGCGAGGGGCGATTGCGACAGCCATCGAACGCCCCCTACAATCCCACGGGCCGGCAGGACACGCCGGCCCTCGCAACCGCGACCCACCCTCCGCGCCTGCGGACGATGACAAGGACAGTACCGATGAAGTGCACCCCCCTGTTTGCCGCGCTGCTGCTCGCCGCAGCCGCCCCGGCGTTTGCCGATACCTGCGAGAGCTCCTTCCAGAAGAAGGGCAACCCGCTGTCGGGCACCACCTATACCGCTGCGGTCAGCCACCCCGGCCTGAGCGTGAAGAGCGCCATCGGCCAGATGCGCGTGATCGCCAAGAACGCCAACATGGACGTGCTCGACGAAGATGCCGAGAACGGCTCCATGCTGATCGAAGAGCCGCAGACCGGCATGCACAAGAACCTGCCGCTGATCGTTGGCGCCAGCAACGAGGGCGGTACCGGCACGGTGAGCCTGATGTTGAAGCTCAACGCCGGCGCCTTCGCCAAGGCCGACAGCATCCGCGCGGAAATGTGCAAACTGCTCACCCAGGTGCAGCCGGGCAAGGCTGGCGAGCACCTGGCCGCGGCCACCCCGAAGGCGTCCACGGTGACCACCACCGCCACCGCGTTGGGTGCACAGCTGCGTTCGCAGCACAAGGACAATCCGGCGGCGATGGAAGCACGCTACCAGGACAAGGTGTATTCCATCACCGGCCGCGTCAACGGCGTACTCAAGAGCGGCGGTGGCTACAACACCGGCTTCGACGTGGGCGGCAACCCGTCAGGCGGCATCGATTTCGAGAGCGTGGCCATCAGCTGCAGGTTCGCGCCGAGCCAGGCCGCCTACGCGATGGCGCTGCGCCCGAAGGAGAAGGTCACGCTGATCGGCGTGGTCGAATCGTACGACCAGATCGGCCGGGTGCTGTGGCTGAAGGACTGCAAGGGCAACTGAGCCGGCACTGCCGGCAACGGTGACACCCAGGGCCCGGACGACGTTGTCGTCCGGGCCTTTTCATTGCGCGCGTTACGGGCAGGTTTTGCCTTCCACGGTCATCTGCGCGGCGAACATTGGAATTTTCGCAATCTGGCCGGCGGCGGCCTGCTTCTTGGCCTCTTCCAGGTAGATGCGCGACTGGCCCTGGCCGTCGAGCTGCGGCTTCTGTTCCACCGGCAGGCGCCAGACCCTCACCACCGCCTGCTGTGCGGGACAGGCCGCGCTGGGCACGCGGATCACGTCGTTGAGCTTCCAGCCCTTGGCTTCGCTGGGCTGCGCCTTGTCGAACTCGACGAACTTCGCGCGCGGCTGGCACTGCTCGCTGGTGCGGGCGACCACGAAGCGGTAGGGCTGCGCGGCGTCGCCGGTGAAGGTGCCTTCCAGGCGCGCGCAGGCTTCGGGGATCTGGCGCAGGGTGTGGGTGATGTTCACTGCCTGCGCTGCGCCTACCGGGCGCTGGCGTTCGGGGGTCTCGGCGGCGGTGGCCGCCAAGGCGGGAAGCAGGGCCAGCAGGATGAGGTGGCGGGGGGACATGGGCGGGGCCTCCTTGGGGATGGGGGGAGGTTGGCTGGCGGCGGATGAATGGTATGGCAAGGCCGTTCACTGGGGGCCGGGAGGTTTGCGCCGGCGGCCGATCCGGCCAACGGCCGGGGCTACCGCCTCGTGCGTCACGCAGATGGGTTTCGCCTTGTGTACTGGCGCATGTGGTGGGCAGGGATGGTCGTTTGCATGCATACTCGGGGGGCACCAGGATTGCTGAACAAAGCCACACGCTTGATGACCGGGTACGGTCTGAACGGGTTGGTCCATCGTTGCAGCCCGTTGTGCCCCGCGTGGTGAGGTTCGTCCGTCAACTGGATGCCATCCATCACCCGGGAGGGGACATGCTGGAACGTTATGGGCTTTCTCTGGCGCTGTTCTGCGCCATTCTCGCGATTCTCTACGGCATCGTGTCGGCACGCTGGATCCTCCGGCAACCGGCTGGCAATGCCCGCATGCAGGAAATCGCCGCCGCCATCCAGGAAGGCGCGCGCGCCTACCTCAACCGCCAATACCTCACCATCGGCATCGCCGGCGCGGTGCTGTTCGTGCTCGTCGGCATCTTCCTCAGCTGGTACACCGCGATCGGCTTCGCGATCGGTGCGGTGCTGTCCGGTGCGGCCGGCTACATCGGCATGAACGTGTCGGTGCGGGCCAACGTGCGCACCGCAGAGGCAGCACGCAACGGGCTGAGCGCCGCCATGGACGTGGCCTTCCGCGGTGGCGCGATCACCGGCATGCTGGTGGTCGGGCTGGGCCTGCTCGGCGTGGCTGGCTACTACGCGCTGCTGCTGAAGATGGGGCTGGATACCGCAGCGGCGCTGCATGCGCTGGTCGGGCTGGCGTTCGGCTCCTCGCTGATCTCGATCTTCGCGCGGCTGGGCGGCGGCATCTTCACCAAGGGCGCCGACGTGGGCGCCGATCTGGTCGGCAAGGTGGAAGCCGGCATTCCCGAGGATGACCCGCGCAACCCGGCGGTGATTGCCGACAACGTCGGCGACAACGTCGGCGACTGCGCCGGCATGGCCGCCGACCTGTTCGAAACCTACGCGGTGACGGTGATCGCCACCATGCTGCTGGGCAGCCTGATGATCGCCGAGGCCGGCCGCAACGCGATCCTGTATCCGCTGGTGCTGGGCGGGGTGTCGATCATCGCCTCGATCATCGGCGCGCTGTTCGTCAAGGTGAAGCCGGGCGGTTCGATCATGGGCGCGCTGTACAAGGGCGTGATCGTGTCGGGCGTGCTGGCCGCCATCGCCTTCTACCCGATCACCCTGCAGCTTATGCCCGACAACGCGCACGGGGCGACGAACCTGTACATCTGCGCGCTGATCGGGCTGGTGCTGACCGGGCTGATCGTGTGGATCACCGAGTACTACACCGGCACCCAGTACAAGCCGGTGCAGCACGTGGCGCAGGCCTCCACCACCGGGCACGGCACCAACATCATCGCCGGCCTGGGCGTGTCGATGAAGTCCACCGCGCTGCCGGTGATCGCGGTCTGCCTGGCGATCTGGCTGGCGCACCTGCATGGCGGCCTGTACGGCATCGCCATCGCGGCCACCGCGATGCTGTCGATGGCCGGCATGATCGTGGCGCTGGATGCGTACGGGCCGATCACCGACAACGCCGGCGGCATCGCCGAAATGGCCGAGCTGCCGCCGGAGATCCGCAACATCACCGACCCGCTCGATGCAGTGGGCAACACCACCAAGGCGGTGACCAAGGGCTATGCGATCGGTTCGGCCGCGCTGGCCGCGCTGGTGCTGTTCGCCGATTACACCCACAACCTGCAGGCGGCGCATCCGGGTGAAGTGTTCGCCTTCGACCTGTCCGACCACACGGTGATCATCGGCCTGCTGATCGGCGGGTTGATCCCCTACCTGTTCGGCGCGATGGCGATGGAAGCAGTGGGCCGCGCCGCCGGTGCGGTGGTGGAGGAAGTGCGGCGGCAGTTCCGCGAGATTCCCGGGATCATGGAAGGCACTGGCAAGCCGCAGTACGACCGTGCGGTGGACATGCTGACCCGCTCGGCGATCCGCGAAATGATCGTGCCGTCGCTGTTGCCGGTGGCGGTACCGGTGGTGGTGGGCCTGCTGCTCGGGCCGCGTGCGCTGGGCGGGCTGCTGATCGGCACCATCGTGACCGGCCTGTTCGTGGCGATCTCGATGACCACCGGCGGCGGCGCCTGGGACAACGCCAAGAAGTACATCGAAGATGGCCACTTCGGTGGCAAGGGCAGCGAGGCGCACAAGGCGGCGGTGACCGGCGATACCGTGGGGGATCCCTACAAGGACACCGCTGGGCCGGCGATCAATCCGCTGATCAAGATCATCAACATCGTGGCGCTGCTGCTGGTGCCGTTGTTGTAGAAGGTTCCGGGTCCCCCGACCAACGGTCGGGGGCTACCCTGCGCGGTGCCGGAGCGAAGAGCAGCCACGCAAGGCGTGGCTCTACGGCAGCGGGGCCGGGCGCGACAGCACGTAGGCTGCGCTCGCCGCGAAAAATATGCCTACGCCAAGCAGCAACGGCCACGATGGCCGTGCACCCCAGCAGAACATCGCAAACCCGAAGGCCATGCCCCCGGCGGCGAAGGCCTTGCCCTTGCGGCTGATCGCCCCCTGCTCTCGCCATGCGCGCAGCGATGGACCATAGCGCGGGTGTTCCAGCAACTTCCGCTCGAACTTCGGCGAGCTGCGCGCGAAACAGCCTACTGCCAGGATCAGGAAGATGGTGGTGGGCATCACCGGCAACAGCGCGCCGATCACCCCCAGCGCCACCATCACCCAGCCCAGGCAGAACCAGAGCCAGCGCATCAGCGTGACCCGGCGCGCACGTCAGCGTTCATGCGAATTCCAGTTCCACATGATCGTGCACGCTGCGGAACGCGGCATTGGCCGCATCGATCATCTGCTGCTCTTCGGCCTCGGTGAGCACCACGCTGTCCAGCGCGGCGGTGAACTCGCGCCAGTGGCGTGCGGCGCCATCGGGATGCGCGGCCAGGTGGCGGGCGCCGAAGTCCGCATCCAGGCCCAGCTGCGCGGCCATCTTGTACAGGATGGTGCCGCCCAGATTGGAGCCTTCAGCCACGTACAACCAGCCCAATGCGGCGGCCAGCGGCAGGTCCGGGTCCAGCCGCAGTGGGACCGGGGCCGGCAGGGTCTGTTCCAGATCGCGCAGGTCGCGGGTGACCTGCGGCAGCCGTCGACGCTCGGCCAGGTCCGGTAGCAGTGCATCCAGCGCGGCGTTGGCGTACAGGCCATCGATATCACGGTGGAAGCGGTACTGGACCCGCAGGAAACGCGCGAACCGCCCGCGGTCGGCGAAGATCTCGCCGGCCATGATGCGCTTGTCCAGCGCGCCGTGGCTGTCTCGGGTGGCCGCCTTCAGGCGTTGGCTGCGGGTGGCTTCAAGGGTATCGGTGGCGTTCATGGCGATCTGGCAGAAAGAAGGTGGCAGCGCCGGGCAAGGCCCGGCACAGGGATAAGACGCCTGTCGCGCAGACTACCCCAACCCGGATTGCCGGTGCTGCCCTCCCCCCCATTCCGGCGATGTGATCCTCACCCGGGCTTGGCGATAATGCGCCATCGACCCGCCTTACAAGGATTGCCATGATGGATACCACTGAAACGCGCATGACCACCCTGTTCGAACAGCTGGGGCTGGAGTCGAGCAACGAGGCGATTGCGCAGTTCATCCTCAGCCACCAGCTGCCTGCTGATACCAAGGTGACCGAAGCCCCGTACTGGAGCACCAGCCAGAAACAGTTCCTAGGCGAGCAGCTGAAGTCCGATGCGGAATGGGCCATCGTGGTGGATGAGCTCAATGAAGCGCTGCACGCGGATTCTGTTGCGCGTTGAGGGTTGGGTTACGTGGGACACGCATGGCGTGTCACTACGCGGCAGGCGCGGCGGTTTATCCACCGCGCCTGCCCTTTTGATCAATACCGCCAGGTGACGGCCAGGCGCATGATCCGGCCCGGGGCCGGCATTACGCCCAGTGCGAGCGGATCGAGATAGTAGCGGTCGGTCAGGTTGTCCACGTTGAAGTCGACCGCCAGCTGCGTGCTGGCCTGCCAGCTGGCGAACACGTCCACGATGGTGGCCGGCTGGTACAGCTGCTGGATCGCCGACAGGCCCACGTTCCACTCCTTGTCCAGCGTGCTGATCGGGCCGCTGTTGTGGATCACGCGGGTACCGAAGCTCAGCCGCTGGTCCAGCAGCCGTGACCCCAGCGTCAGGTTGACCGTGTAGCGCGGCGGGTTCTGGGTGTTGCTGTAGGACCCTTCGAAACCGCCATCCACACAGTCCGGCGTGTTGGCCAGTTCTTCGATCTTGCGCTGCACCCCATAGGCACGGCGCTCGGCGGCGATGTCCGGGGCGCAGGTCTTGGCTTCGAAGTAGTAATGCGCGGACAGATCGGCGAACACCTTGCCGGCGTCATAGCTGGACTGGAACTCCAGCCCCGAGACCTTGAAGCGATCGATGTTGCGGATGTAGCCGGCCGACAACGTGCGGTAGTCGCGCGTAATCAGGTCGTCGATGCGGGTGTTGAAGTAGGCCAGCTTGAACGCGGCCTGGTCGCCTTCGGCAAACAGGTCGTGGCGCACCGTACTGGCGCCCACTTCCCAGGTGCCGGCACGCTCGGGCTTGAGTTCGCCATCCACCGGCTTGGCCGCGGTGAACAGGCCCAGGGTGCTTTCAAACAGGCTGGGCAGCTTCACGCCTTCGGCGTACTTGATGTACACCAGGGTGTCTTCATCGGCGTGCCAGGTGACGCTGGCGGTGGGCATGAAGGCGTTGTCGGTGCGGCGGATCGGCTGCGACCAGGTCCAGCTGGTCGGCACGATCAGATCCTCGGCCTCGGTGACGTCGTGGAAGTTCCAGCCGGTGATGTCGGCCACCGTGCCCTTCTTGTACGGCGATGCCAGCAGCGAGGCTTCGGTGAACTGGCCGTTCGCATCCGGGTACCAGTTGAGCATGGCGATGCGCTGCGCGCGCCACGCCGGCAGCGTCGGGTCGCCGTTGAGCAGCTGGGTGTAGCGGTACTGGCCGATGACTTCTTCGGTGTCCGGCGTGGCCAGGCGGTTGCGGTCGTGGATGCTGACGCGGTTGAAGCGGCCACCCACCAGGATGTCCCAGCGCTCGCCCGGCTGCCATTTCATCGAGGCCACCGCGCTGTATTCCCTGCGCGTGGCATTGCGCAGGAAGCGGTTGTTGACCAGGTCGTCGTGCATGATCGGCGCGCTGTCGCCCGGGCCCACGTCTTCGTCGCTGAAGGACAACCCGTAGTCGAAGGTGAACAGCCCGGCGCTGTCGGTGCTCATCACCGTGGTGTTGGACACGTCCAGGCCGAACCGGGTCTGGGTCATGTCGTTGCGGTAGGCATCCTTGTAACCGGGGTCGGTGTTGAAGGTCGGGCCGTCATACCACTCGGTGCGGCGGTCGAAGTACCACGGGGTGATGCCGGTCAGGCCGTTGTACATCAGGCTGTCGGCGTCGGTGTACCAGAGGTTGGCCTTCAGGTCGACGATGTCGTTGCCCGGGTTGAAGCGGTAGCGCAGGTTGTAGGCATCCAGGTCCACGCTGCCCGGCTCCCACTGCGGCACGCGGTCGCGGTCCACGCGGATGATCTGCGAGGCCATGATTTCACCCTGCCTGCCGCTGTAGTGGCGGTAGCCGGCTTCCAGCGTCTGCACGTCGTCGATCCGCCAGGTGCCCTTGAGCAGCACCGAATTGGACTTGGACGAGGTGTTGAACACTTCGGTGTTGGGCGGGTTCAACGGTGCCAGGGTGCGCCGGGTCTGCGGGAAATCGTCGTAGCCGTGCTTGCCCGAGTAGTAGTTGCCGGTATCGCGCCAGGCATAGGCGGCCACCAGGTCGAAGCGGCCCCAGTGCTTGCCGCCGGCGATGTTGAAGAACTGCCCGCCGAGGCTGTTGCGGTCGGTGCCGGGGGTGCCGTTGTACGCGGGGAGGTCGCGCGCACTGCCGTTGGAGACGCCGCTGCGGACGCGCAGGCCGGCGTCCTGGCCGTCGCGCAGCACGTCGCCGATGTTCAGCGTTTCCATCTCCACCACGCCGCCGATGCCGCCGGACGCATTGGCGCCCAGGCTGGGGCCCTTGGTCACGGTGAGGCTGGAGATCAGGTCCGGGTCGAGGTAGGTGCGCTGCGACTGGCCGGCATAGCCACGGTAGGTGTCCATGGTGGACTGCCCGCCGTCGATGATCACCGGGATGCGGCTCTGGCCCTGGATGCCGCGGATGTTGAGGTCCAGCGCGTTTGCCGTGCGCGGATCACCGGCGGTCACGCCGACCACGCCCTTGACGATATCGGCGGTGGAGGTGCCACGGAAACGCTCGATGGTGGCGCGTGGCACGTACACGCTCGACCCGCTGCTGCGGTACTGCTCCAGCGCACGCTCGGCGGTGCCTTCCGCGTTGGCCTGGTCACCGGCCACGCGCAGCGGGCCGGTGTGGATCACGCCATCTTCGCCCTGGCCGCGCGGCGCGCGCTCCAGGGTCACCGCGCCCGGTCCCAACGCGCGCGGTGCCAGGCCGCTGCCCTGCAGCAGCTGCGCCAGTGCGGCCTGCGCATCCAACGCGCCGTGCACGGCGGTGGAGCTTGCACCGTTGGCCAGTGCGGCCGGGTAGGCCACCTGCACGCCGGATTGGCGCATGTAGCTGCGCAGCGCATCGGCCAGCGGTTGGGCGGGGATATCGAACTGGCGGGTGGCGGCCTGCGTGGCGGTGTCGCCGGACTGGGCCAGTGCGGGCAACGCGGTTGCCGAGGCCAGGCCGGCGGCCAACAGCGCGATGCACAGGCGGGACGGGCGCAGCATCGGCGCCGGTCGGGAAATGGGAAGCATGTTGAAACCTGTTGAGAGGCGATGCCGCGAAAGCACGGCTTCCCCGCACAGTGTGCGGGCGCTGCGAAGTACGTGGCGGCGGCGGGTACGTTCGGGGGTAAGACGTGCGGGGCGGTCCCTTCCCCAAGGCGCATTCAGCGCGCGGGCGTAGCGCTCACGATCGCCACGCCCATCGGCAGGCGGGTGATACGCAGGCCGGCCGACATCGCCAGCGCGTCCAGCGCCTGCTCGGGCTGGTCCACGCGCAGCGCGGCGTTGACGGCGGGCAGCGCCGACAGGTCGCCGCGCACGAAGGTGGCTCCTTCGCGATAGCGGGCGATCTGCGCGACCGCGTCGGCCACTTCGGTGGCATCGAGCAGCAGCTCGCCGTCGCGCCATGCGGCAATGCGGTCGGGGGCCAGGTCGTCATGGCGCACCACCCGGCCACCCGGGGCGAAGCCGGCACGCTGGCCGGCCAACAGGTAGGTCCAGCCGCCATTGGGCGAGGCGGCGACGCGCACCTGGCCCTGCGAGACTTCAGCGTCCACGCCCTGCGGGGTGCTGGCCACCGCGAACGCCGTGGCGATGTCCTCCACCACGCCGCCCTGTGCGGTGACCTGGAACGGCTGCGCGTGCCCGGGTGCCACTTCGAACCAGGCGCGCCCGCGCAGCAGGCGGATGCTGCGGCGCTGGTCGTCGTAGTCCACGGCAATCGCCGAATCGGCGTCGAGCACTGCGCGGCTGCCATCGGGCAGGGCCAGCGTGACCACTTCGTGGCTGCTGCGGTGGTCGGCGCGCAGACGCAGCCAGGCTTCGGGCGACACCCACACCAGCGCCAGTGCGGCGGCCGCGGCAAGGGCCAGGCGGGGCATGCGACGACGGCGGCCAGATGGACGGTTCGCCGCCGCCGGGGGCTGCGCCACGGCCTGCCACAGCTGGCGCTCGTATTCGAACGCGCGGCGGTGCCCGGGCAGGCTGAGCCAGTGTTCGAAGGCCTGCATGCGCGGCGCGTCCACGGCGCCGGAGGCCAGCCATGTGATCCATGCCTGCGCCTGTTCGGCAAGCAGGTCGGGCGAGGTAGGCGCGGTCGGGTCGGTAGGCAGGTCGTGCGGGCTCATGGCTGGCAAGGGTGCGAAGGGCAGCGCCGATACCATCAAGACGTGTGGGAACGGCACTTCCCCAAGCCCGCGCGCCTCACCGCCCGCTGCGCGCCCATGCCAGCCGCTGCAACGCAGCGCGTACATGGTTTTCCACGGTCGTGACCGACACGCCACGGCGTCGGGCAATTTCCGCCTGGGTCAGCCCCTGCAACCGGTTGAGGCGGAAGATCGTGCGCGTCGGTTCGGGAAGGTGGTCGGCGGCGGCGAGCACGCGCTGCAGCTCGTCCTGGGCCATGGCCTGTTCTTCCGTGGACAGCACTTCATCCGGCCCCCACAGGTAGTGGTCGGCCAACAGCCGCGTCTGGCGGCTGCGTTCCCGGCCCTGGTCGGTGGCCAGGTTGGTGGCCAGACGGTACAGATAGGCCCGCGGGTTGTCGATGGTCACGCTGGCATCCACCCCGCGCGCCTTGAACCAGATGGCCTGGATCACGTCTTCGGCACTGCCGTCGCTGCCCAGTATCCGCTGCACCCGACGCAGCAGCGCCGGGCGTTCGCGGATCAACAGGTCGGTCAGGGTGGATGCGTTGGAGGACATGCAGAGGGGGCCCGGGGCGGCGGCATCTTACCCCTCAAATGAGAATGAGTCACGTTAAGTGCGCGGCCGGCGCACCGCCCGCACCTTGCCGCTGCGCCCGCCGCCGGCGTAGAACAGGCCCGCGCCATCGGCCTCCAGCCCGCTGACATGCATGCCCTCGGGCATGCGCAGCTGCTCCAGCACCTGCCCACTGCGGGCATCCACGCGGCGGATGTCGCTGCGCTCGCCATCGTCGGTGCCATGCCAGAGCTGGCCATCGACCCAGGTCACGCCGGTGACGAAGCGGTCCGATTCAATCGTGCGCAGCACCTCGCCCGTGGTGGGGTCCACCTGGTGGATGCGGCGTTCGCGGTACTGCCCCACCCACAGGCTGCCTTCGGCCCACGCCATACCCGAATCGGTGCCGCCGCCGGGCGCCGGAATCGAGGCCAGCACCTTGCCGGTCTGCGGGTCGATCTTGTCGATGCGCGCTTCGGCAATCTGGTACAGGTGGGTACCGTCGAACGCGGTGCCCGCATCGCAGGGCACGGCCAGCGTGCGTACCGGGGTGCCGCTGTCCGGGTCGAAGGCCAGCAGCGCCGGGCCGGTGGCGGCCCAGACATGGCGGCCATCGAAGCTGACGCCGTGGATGCAGTCGGCACCCTCGAAGGGACCGTATTCGCGGGCCACGTCGGCGTCATGCACGCGCGGGGCGGCGGCGGGGTTCAGCGTTCCAGTGTTCATTGCAGCATCTCCTGGCACATCGGAAGGGGTGCCCGGCAACCACCCTAGTCGCCCGGCAGCGCGGCCGGGAGTAACAAGATCGTCGTGAATCCGGACAGCGGCATGGCCCACCAGCGCTGGGTGCGCCCGCGCCCGGTCGCGCGGGCCTGGCCGGTGCTTTCCAGCGCCGCCAGCGCGCGCTGCACCGTGCGCTGGCTGGCCCCCAGCGCCAGGGCCAGCGCCGAGCTGGACCAGGCCGCCCCATCTGCCAGCAATGCGGCAACGGCGCCCTGCTCACCTTCGATCGGGGGGGCCAGCACCACGACGGCGATGCCGGGCGCGGCCACCAGCCGGTAGCCGCTGGCGGTCGCTTCCACTGACAGCAGGCCCTTCACCGCGGCGCGGACGCGCCCCATTTCCACGCGCAGCCGCGCGCGGTGGCTGGCGTCGCCATCGCGGGTGCGGAACACCTCGGCAATCAATACGTCGCGGTCGACATCCCCGGGCCACGCCTGGCCGATGGCACGCAGCAGCGTAAACAGCACCGGCCGTCGTGCCAGTGAGCGCCAGTGCCCGCCCGTCCACACACCGCGCCGGCAGCCATCCACCACACAGGCCGGTGAGGCCAGCAGATCCTGCACGGCCTGCAGATCCAGCAGGCGGTCAGCCGCCTCGCGGGCCACCCGGCGAGCCGCCGGCCGGGTGAGCTGGATGCGGGCCTGTACCACCTCGGCCTGCAGCGCCGCGATGCCCGATGCCTGCGCGGCGGCGGCGGCCACATCCAGCGCTGCTGACGCCCGGGACACCCGCAACGCCCGCGCGGCCAGTGCCGCTTCGGTCAGCCCGGCCATGGCGGCCAGGGCGGGCGTCAGCGCCCTGCCCTGCACCTGCGCCAAAGACGATTCCGCGTCCTGCCGACGCCCGAGCAACAGCCAACGGCGCGCCAGGATCAACCACGCCTGCAGCGCATTGTGGGGGTCGGCGCGCGCCTCCAGGGCGTGGGCGGCGGCCTGCAGCGGTGCAGCGGAACCTGCCAGGTCCCGCAGCGCCAGCCCCACTTCCGCCTCCGCCACGACACAGCGCGACCGGGCCAGCACTTCATCGGCGCCGAAGCCACGCCAGGCCAGCCGCAGCAGTTCCCGGGCCCGCTGCAGCTCCCCCAGCTGGGCCATGGCCACGCCGCGCAGCGCCAGTGCCGGCGGGTCGCTGCGCAGGGCCACGTGGCCCAGTGCGGTCAGCACGTCGCCTGCGGCAAGGGCACGTGCGGCGGCGGCAAGCAGGGAGTCCATGGGCGCAGGCTAGCGCAGGCAGTCTCCCAGCGCCTCGAACACGGTTTTTCCCGTACCGGGCAGCCGCTGGAACAGCGGCTGCGGCCCGTCCAGTGCCGCCAGCAACGCCGCTACGGTGGTACCCGCGCCGGTCGGGAAGTGGCACAGCCAGGTGGGCTGCCGCCGCTGCAGGGCGCCGGTCGCCGGGTCCACCTGCAGTTCGCTTGCAGCGAATGCCCAGCCGCAGACATTGACCCTGCCTGTGGCCCGTTCGACCGAGCAGCGCAGTTTCAGCGGCTGGTAATCGGTGTACTCGCCTTCACAGAAGGTATCGGGGCAGACATCGTCGAACCCGGCTTCGAGACGGTGGCGCAGCTCGCGGAAGGCGGACCAGTTCGCCTGCGGCGTGGGGTAATCGACCAGATCGACGTGCAGGGGCGCGGGCGGCGGCGGGCTGGCGGCGGCCGGGCCGGCAACGGCCAGCGCCAACAGGATCAGCGCGGCCAAGGCGTTGGCGGGGTGGCGGGAAGGCAGCGGAAGGGTCATGGGCATGCTCCGTGAAGGGACCTCCACCGTGCGCCTACCCACGCCCGGGCGGGATCAGCCGGGTACGCGGGTGGCGGTCGGCGATCGCCACTGCGGCGGGTCGGATAGCCCCCACCCTGCACGTTGGCCGGCAAAGGCATAAAATGGGAGGTCTTATCGCGCCATCCCCCCTCTCGGAGCACACCATGGGTCTGGAACTCGTCTCGCCCGGCAAGAACCCGCCGGAAGAAATCAACGTCATCATCGAGATCCCGAAGGACTCGGAGCCGGTCAAGTACGAAGTGGACAAGGAAACCGGCGCGATCTTCGTCGACCGCATCCTCTCCACCCCGATGCGCTACCCCTGCAACTACGGCTACGTGCCGAGCACCCTGTGCGGCGACGGCGATCCGGCCGACGTGCTGGTCGTGCTGCCGCTGCCGCTGGTCCCGGGTTCGGTGGTGCGCTGCCGTCCGGTGGGCGTGCTGAAGATGAGCGACGAAGCCGGCGGCGACGAAAAGATCTTGGCCGTGCCGATCTCCAAGGTGTTCAGCGGCTATGCGCACGTGGAAGACATCGAGCAGGTGTCCAAGCACTGGCTGGAGCGCATCGGCCACTTCTTCGAGCATTACAAGGACCTGGAGAAGGGCAAGTGGGTCAAGCTGGATGGCTGGGGCGGCGCCGCCGAAGCCAAGCAGATCCTGGTTGAAGCGCACCAGCGCTACCTGTCCAGCAACAGCTGAGGCTGAATGACCCTGCTCCGGCGCCGGTCGCCGGAGCGATGGGCATCACGTTTTTACAATGCGGCACATCACTGTTTGCGCCGGATTGGGTACATTGCGACTTCTACACCGTCCACGGTGGGTTTCACCGTGGTCACCCAGGGGATTGTGTCGTGCGTATTCTGCTAGTTGGGGACGAAGCCAGCCTGTCGGCTGAGCTGATGGATTTCATTGCCGATCTTGGGGAAGAGTGGCAGCCGTTGCGGGCACCCGATGGCCAGACGGCCATGAACATGGTGGCGTCCACGCCGGTGGATGCGGTGATCGCCTGCCCTGCCCTGCCCGATCTGAACGCGACCACGCTGCTGGGCCAGATCCGGACGTTGCGTCCGGAGACGATCCGCATCGCGCTGGTCGACGCGGCCCAGGGCAACCGCCCGCCGCCGGCACGCCTGATCGGCGTTGCCCACCGTTTCCTGCCGTTGCCGCTGGCACCGGAAGTGCTGCTTGAAGCGCTGACCAGCCTGGAAGAGCTGCGCGAGCTGCTCGACAGCGCGCGCCTGCGCAGTGCCATCGGCCGCATCGAGAAGCTGCCCTCGCCGCCGCACCTGTACCTGAGCCTGACCCAGGCGCTGGAGCACGACGACGACACCGACACGGCCGATGTCTCCAAGCTGGTGTCGGCCGATCCGGCGATCGCGGCCAAGGTGCTGCAGCTGTCCAACTCGGCGTTCTTCAACAGCGGCCGCACCATTTCCGACCTGCGTACCGCCGTGACCCGGCTGGGCCTGTCGACCCTGCGCGACCTGGTGCTGGCCAGCGAGGTGTTCTCGGCTTCGCCGCTGTCCAGCGGTGAACGCAACGCGCTGCAGCAGCGCGCGCTGCTCGCTTCGCGACTGGCCGCCAAGCTGCTGCCCGATTCCAGCGCCGAACTGGGCGCGACCGCCGCACTGCTGGCCGATATCGGCCTGCTGCTGCCGGGCGTGCGCAACGAGCGCAGCGAACCGGCCGACGACGCCGACCCGCGCCCGGGCCACAGCGAAGCCGGTGCGTACCTGCTGGGGCTGTGGGGCCTGCCGATGCCGATCATCGAGGCGGTGGCCTTCCACCTGCAGCCGCAGCGCTCCAACACGCGCAGCTTCTGGGTAACCGGTGCGGTGCACGTGGCACTGGCGCTGGTCAACGGCGACCCGGTGGACGAGGACTACCTGCAGCGTGCGGGCGTGCTGGCCAAGCTGCCGCAGTGGCGGGACCATGCCAATGGGTTGATGGGGTTGGCTACGGCTGACGCTTGAGAGATTGAAAGGCCGGCCAACGGCCGGCGCTACCAAAAGCCGACCTTTGCAGGTCGGCTTTTTTCTTTGCCCTGCGGGCAAAGAAAGAGGGGGGGGCGCGGGGGGCCGCCGCCCCGGTTTTGTAACCAGGGTGGG
>NZ_JASCOP010000092.1:0-17523 GCF_029959395.1 Stenotrophomonas sp. PS02300 | reverse complement strand
TTCGATCCCCGGGGGGCCACCGCCGAGGCCTGCTTCGCGGGCGGCGATGGGCCGCGGCGGGAGGGCTGGAGTGGGCTGCGCGTGGTGCCGCGCCGGATCGAGTTCTGGTACGGCGCGCAGTTCCGCCTGCATGAACGCTGGTGCTATGAGATCGACGCCAACGGGCAGTGGGGCAAGCGCCTGCTGTACCCGTAAGCGCCGCTCATCCGACCACCGGCAGGGTCAATGCGCCGATCAGCGACGACATCGCCTTCTGCCGGGTGGTGATGGCGCCGACCGCTTCGAACAACGCATACAGCTGGGCGCGCCGGGTTTCGGCATCGGCCGCCTGCGTGAACGCGTCCAGCGTGTGAGTATCGGCATTTCCGCGGCGGGTGGTGGCACCACCGATGGTGGTGGTGGGCTCGCGCTGCAGCCAGTAACGCGCCTCCAGCGAAGGTACGGAGCCGGGGTCGGTGAGCGCCTCGGCCAACCGGTCCAGGTCGGCACCATGCGAATCCAGCAGCGCGGCCCAGGTCTCAGCGCGGGGCTGCGTGGCCGAACACAGGGACAGGTAGCGCATCAGCGGGCTGGTCAGCGTGCCTTCGCCCAGCCGGTCGTAGCGGGTGAACTGGGTTGCGCGGTTGTGCTCCACCCGGATCGTCGGTGCCAGCCCCGGCAGCACCGGCACCGGTACCGTCACGCCCAGCGACTGCGCGGTGCCGGTGGCCAGGCGCACCGCATGCAGGTGGTTGCCGCGCGCGGACGGCGGGAAGTCTGGATCGGTCTGGAAGGAAGGGCGGAAGAAGCGCACCAGCAGCTGGCTGGTGCCGGTGACCCCGAGGTCGGCCGACAGCGGCGCGATCAATGCTTCGGCTTCGTGCAGGGGCAGCGCCCCCCACTCCGGCAACTGCCGCTCCACCTCGGACAGGATGGTGCCCAGCGCGGGCGCGAGGTGGGCGGCCACCGTCAGCTCCAGGTAGTCGCCGTTGCGCAGGGGATCCGGATCCTGGCGCACATGCCGTGCCACGCCGATCTCTCCGGTGGCGGTCAGCAGCGGCAACGATGCAGAGAGCGACAGGCTGCCGCGGGTGGTGGCGATGCGCTGGATCTGCTCGCGGAACGCATGCGTCGCCCGGTACACCCACGCGCGGTCGTGCGGCAGAGTGGTGTCGTGGATGCGCCGCGCTTCGGACTGCACGCTGCGCTGCAGGCGGGCCCACCCTGCATGTGCTGCCGCTGCGCGGGTGTCAGGTGCCGGCGCCGCCTGCAGCCAGGCGAGCGTGTCGAGCAGGGCGATCATCACTGGTTCGGGCGCGGCGGTGCTGCTGCCCCAGTCGCGTGCCAGCGACGCCAGCGGCGCGCGTGCCTGCGCCGGCGCCCGCAACGACAGGTCGGCCAGCGCCTGCAGGTGGTCGAACGCGGCGCCGACATGTGCCACGGCCTTCTGTCGCCTTTCCAGGTTGTCCGGGTCCCGCGGCGCCGCCATGACCTGCTGGACGATCTGCAGCGCGTGCGAACGGGGCTGGTTGCCCACCAGGTGCGCCACGCGCGTTTCCAGCACGGTGCGGATGCCGGGGTCTTTGCTGGCAGGCAGGCCGTCTTCGCCGAGTTCGGTCAGCCGGGTCGGCAGCGCCGCCCGCAGTACGGTGCGGTTGGCCGCAGCGGCAGCGCCGAGCTGTCCCACGCCATACCCGGCAGTGGCCGCCAGCGCGCCGCCATGGGTGGTCATGCCGGCGGTGATCAACAGGCCGCGCTTGCCGAATGCCAGTGGCTGCGCCACGGCCTGTTTTCCAAGCAGGACCGGCAGCGTCGACTGCAAGGCGAGCGCGCGGCTGGTGCGCTCGTCGTAGCGGTCGCGTCGTGGCTCGGTCACGCGCTTGAACGCGCGCTGCAGGACGTTGCCGCCCAACCGGCGGGCGACCGAGGCGTGCGCCAGGCGCAGCACGCGGGTGCGCATCGACATGGAGATGTCCGCATCCCCTTCGGTCGAGTAGCCGCTCACTTTGCCTTCCACGCCCAACCCGGGGGCGACGGTCGCCTGGACGCTGGCTTCAGCACTTACCGTGGCGCTGCGGATCGTGGCGACGGTCAGGTCGTCGAAGGTGGCCACGCTGGATTGCTGGCGCGCCCACGCCGCCGCCCCGGCGTGCAGGCCGCTGGGCAACCCGAAGCGGACGCCGAACATGCCGCCGGTGCCGGCACTGCGCTGCGAGCCGGGCAGCGCGTTGATGCGTTCGCGTTCGGTGTGGCGCGCGATCTGCTCATGCAGCATCGCCTCGGCGCGTGCGGCGCGGGTCAGGTCGTACAGCGCAGTGCGCAGTGCCTTCTGCCGTTCGGGAACACGGCTGCCGCTGGGCAGGCGTTTGATCGCACGCAGCAGCGCGCCGCTCTGTTTGCGGGCCAACGGCTGTTGCGGGTCCAGGGCCAGCGCGTCGAGGGCCTTGCCGAAATCCGCAGGCGCTTCAGCGCGGCACTGTGCCAGCAAGGCGTGGATCTGCCCGCTGAGCACCGCCAGTGCATGCTCGGTGGGGCCGGGTGCGCTGGGTGCATCCTCCCGCTCCTGGTCCGCATTGGCCGCTGCAGCGGGCATCCGCGATACGCGGGCGGGTGCGGGCTGCGCCCGGGTCGCGTGGTTGCTGATGCCGGTCAGCGGGATGGCCCGGGTCGGGCCAGCCGCGGCATCGCGCTGCCTGCGCAGGGTCAGCGCGGTGGCGCGGGTGACGAGGGTGGAAAGGGGCCTGGCGTGAGTGGCTGGGAACATGCGGTGTCCTCGGTGGTGGGCGGATCAACGCTCTGGAACCTAGCCGTGCGGCGGACGGTTGGACATCGCAGCGCTCGCAAACAGTTCACCGGGGGTTTTCGTTGATGAACCTCCTGCACGGGCCACCGAACTTTTCTTCCTCTGGACGTCATCGACGGCGTGTATCGGTCCGCGCGCACCGGCATCGGGCGCCGACGCTTGGGCTGGCGGGAATCCCGGCAACAAACAGGCCAATGCGTCCGGCGCGGTGATGTCGCGGCAGGACGTATCCGATTCCCCTGCGTGTCCCGCGCTGTCAGTTCCTGCCCGTGCAGCAGACGAAATGATGAACATGTCGCACAACCGGATATCCGCATTTGGCTTTAGGAATTTCGCTAATGCGTTGTCGGTTGAAGCCTGCTCTGCGTATCAGAAATGTCGCAGCAGGCTGGGGATGCGCAAAACGCGGTCAGCGGTTTCGTCAAACGGGTTGGCGCAGCCAACGCCACAGCGTCGTGCGCGATACGCCCAGCCGCGCGGCCAGCTGTTCGCGGTTGCCGTGGTGTTCCAGCAGCCACTGCTGCAGGGTTGCTGGCGAGGGGCGTGTGGGCGCAGGCCCCGCCTGCAACGCGGCGCCATCGGCCGCGACAGCACCTGCCGTACCCGGCAGGAGTTCGGGCAGCCACGACTGCAGCTGCGCCAGTCCCAGTACGCCCTGGTCGGTTCGCCAGTGGATGCGCAGGCGATCAACCAGGTTGCGCAGTTCGCGCACGTTGCCCGGCCAGGCGTAGGCGCATAACCGTTCGGTGGCGGTGGCATCGAGCGGCGAGGGACGCTGGCCCAGCTGCTGGAAGAAGTGCTCCAGCAGCATCGGCACGTCCTGCGGGCGCTCGCGCAGGGTGGGCAGCGCGATCCGCAGCGCGGCCAGGCGGTAGTAGAGGTCGCGCCGGAAGCGCTGCGCTTCCACCAGCGACTCCAGCGTCTGCAGGGTGGCCGCCACCACGCGCACATCCACTGCGGTGGGTTCGGTCGCACCCACGCGCAGCACTTCGCGCTCTTCCAGCACCCGCAACAGACGCGTCTGCAGCGGCAACGGCAGCTCGCCGATCTCATCCAGGAACAAGGTGCCGCCATCGGCGGCTTCAACCAGGCCGACCCGCCCGCCACGCCGCGCACCGGTGAAGGCGCCTTCGGTATAGCCGAACAGCTCTGCTTCCAGCAGCGATTCGCTGATCGCCCCGCAGTTGAGCGCCACGAAGCGGCCGCTGCGGCCACTGGCGGCGTGCAGCTGCCGGGCGACCAGTTCCTTGCCGGTGCCGGTGGCACCGGTGACCAACACCGTGCTGTCGTGCGGGGCATAGAGTGCGATGCGTTCGCGCACCTGCTGCATCGGGGCGCTGTCGCCGAGCAGGCGATGCTCGGTGGGGCGCGGCCGGGCAGGGGGGCGCCGACGCGGTGCCGCCACGCCGGACCGGGCCAGGGTCTGGGTCAGTTCCAACGCGTGTTCGAAGGCCTGGCGCACCGAATCGGCGGAGTACAGCAGCACGCCGGGCAGGCCCACCCGCTCGGCGTGGTCGATGGCCATGCCGGTGCCGACGATCACCTCGATGCCGTTGGCGCGCATGTCGGCGATGCAGTCGCGCGCATCTTCGCGGGTGACGAAGCGGCGGTGTTCGATATCCAGCCCGAAGCTGTGCTGGAAACTGCCGAAGCTGGGCACGTCGGTGGCATGGGTGACCAGCCCGATCCGTGGTGCGATCCGCCGGGCCCGGGCCAGCGCTTCCATCAGGTCGAAGCCGTTGGCCTGGATCGGCACCAGCGGTACCTCCAGCCGGCTGCGCAGGTAGGCCGCGTTCGAGCCGCCGGCAATCACCACGTCACAGTGCTCGCGGCGAAGGCGCTGGCCGATCACATCCACGGCTTCCTCGAAGCCGAGATTGATCGGCACGATCCGGGCGCGGCGGTCGAACTCGGGGATGACATCACCGAGCAGGCCGGTCAGCCGCGACACGCTGACCGTCCAGATCACCGGAAGCGCGCCGGGGTCGGGATCGGGGAGGCGAGGGCGGGGCAGGCGGATCGACATGGGCAGCGGCCGTGTTTCAGTTCCATCCATGTTACATCTGTTTCAATGTTTCAAGATGAAACGACGGGCTGGCTGGTTGGGTGTAACCAGATCAATGACTTACCGGTTGGCACGTGACTTGCGCCATTGGCAGGGTCAACCACGATGGAATGTTGCCCATGAGCACCCCTGTTTCCTCCGCCGGCGCCCGTTTCCGCGCCGCGCTGGCCGCCGAATCGCCGCTGCAGGTGATCGGGGCGATCAACGCCAACCACGCCCTGCTGGCGCAGCGCGCCGGCTACCGTGCCATCTACCTGTCCGGCGGCGGCGTCGCGGCCGGTTCGCTGGGCCTGCCGGACCTGGGCATCAACACCCTGGAAGACGTGCTGATCGACGTGCGCCGTATCACTGATGTGTGCGACCTGCCGCTGATGGTCGACATCGACACCGGCTTTGGCCCCAGCGCGTTCAACATCGCGCGCACCGTCAAATCGCTGATCAAGGCCGGCGCGGCCGCCTGCCATATCGAAGACCAGGTCGGCGCCAAGCGCTGCGGGCATCGTCCGGGCAAGGAAATCGTCACCCAGGGCGAGATGGTGGACCGGGTCAAGGCAGCGGCGGATGCCAAGACCGACCCCGACTTCTTCCTGATCGCGCGCACCGACGCCATCCAGGTGGACGGCGTGGATGCCGCCATCGAGCGCGCCATCGCCTGCGTGGAAGCAGGCGCCGACGGCATCTTTGCCGAGGCCGCCTACGACCTGGCCACCTACCGCCGCTTCGTGGATGCGGTGAAGGTGCCGGTGCTGGCCAACATCACCGAGTTCGGCAAGACCCCGCTGTTCAGCCGCGACGAACTGGCCTCGGCCGGCGTGGCCATCCAGCTGTTCCCGCTGTCGGCGTTCCGTGCGGCCAACAAGGCCGCCGAGAACGTGTATGAGACCATTCGCCGCGACGGCCACCAGAAGAACGTGGTGGACAGCATGCAGACGCGCGAGGAACTGTACGACCGTATCGGCTACCACGCCTTCGAGCAGCAGCTCGACGCGCTGTTCGCCGCCAAGAAGTAACGTCGCACCATTGTTTTCTGGAGGGATCATGAGCGAAGCAACCACCGCCCCCGGCTTCAAGCCGAAGAAGTCCGTCGCCCTGTCGGGCACCGCCGCCGGCAACACCGCGCTGTGCACCGTCGGCCGCAGCGGCAACGACCTGCATTACCGCGGCTATGACATCCTGGACCTGGCCAACACCAGCGAGTTCGAGGAAATCGCCCACCTGCTGGTGCACGGCAAGCTGCCCACCCGCGCCGAGCTGGTCGCCTACAAGGCCAAGCTGAAGTCGCTGCGTGGCATCCCGGCCGCGGTCAAGGCCGCGCTGGAAGAACTGCCGCCGTCGGCGCACCCGATGGACGTGATGCGTACCGGCGTTTCCGTGCTGGGCTGCGTGTCGCCGGAAAAGGACGACCACAACCACCCCGGCGCGCGCGACATCGCCGACAAGCTGATGGCCTGCCTGGGCTCGATGCTGCTGTACTGGTACCACTGGAGCCACAACGGCCGCGCGATCGACGTGGAAACCGACGACGACTCCATCGGTGGCCACTTCCTGCACCTGCTGCATGGCGAGAAGCCACAGGATTCGTGGGTGAAGGCGATGCACACCTCGCTGATCCTGTACGCCGAGCACGAGTTCAACGCCTCCACGTTCACCTGCCGCGTCATCGCCGGTACCGGCAGCGACATGTACAGCTGCATCACCGGTGGCATCGGCGCGCTGCGCGGCCCCAAGCACGGCGGGGCCAATGAAGTGGCGTTCGAAGTGCAGAAGCGCTATGACTCCCCGGATGAGGCCGAGGCGGACATCAAGGCCCGCGTCGAGCGCAAGGAAGTGGTGATCGGCTTCGGCCACCCGGTGTACACCGTCAGCGATCCGCGCAACAACGTGATCAAGGACGTGGCCCGCGAACTGTCCAGCGAACAGCAGAACCTGAAGATGTACGACATCGCCGAGCGCCTGGAATCGGTGATGTGGGACATCAAGAAGATGTTCCCGAACCTGGACTGGTTCAGCGCCGTCAGCTACCACATGATGGGCGTGCCGACCGCGATGTTCACCCCCTTGTTCGTGATCGCCCGCACCTCCGGCTGGAGCGCGCACGTGATCGAACAGCGCATCGACGGCAAGATCATCCGCCCCAGCGCCAACTACACCGGCCCGGACGACCAGGCCTTCGTGCCGATCGACCAGCGCCGCTGAAAGAAGGGCCGGCCCACGGGCCGGCCTTTCCCGTTTTCCCGCACGGCCCGCCAAACACAAGCAGCTACCGCCAGCCATGAACACTGATTACCGCAAGACCCTTCCCGGCACCTCGCTGGACTATTTCGATACCCGCGCGGCGGTCGATGCGATCGCCCCGGGCGCCTACGCCACGCTGCCGTACACCTCGCGCGTGCTGGCTGAAAACCTGGTGCGCCGCTGTGACCCGGCCACCCTGGAGGCCTCGCTGCGGCAGCTGATCGAGCGCCGCCAGGACCTGGATTTCCCATGGTACCCGGCACGCGTGGTGTGCCATGACATCCTCGGGCAGACCGCGCTGGTGGACCTGGCCGGCCTGCGCGATGCCATTGCCGACGCCGGTGGCGACCCGGCCCAGATCAACCCGGTGGTGCCCACCCAGCTGATCGTGGATCACTCGCTGGCGGTGGAATACCCGGGCTTCGACAAGGCCGCGTTCGAGAAGAACCGCGCCGTTGAAGACCGCCGCAACGAAGACCGCTTCCACTTCATCAACTGGACCAAGAAGGCGTTCAAGAACGTCGATGTGATTCCGCCGGGCAACGGGATCATGCACCAGATCAACCTGGAGAAGATGTCGCCGGTGATCCAGGTGCGCGATGGCGTGGCCTTCCCCGATACCTGCGTGGGCACAGACAGCCACACCCCACACGTGGACGCGCTGGGCGTGATCGCCATCGGCGTGGGCGGCCTGGAAGCGGAGAATGTCATGCTCGGCCGCGCCTCGTGGATGCGCCTGCCGGACATCATCGGCGTGGAGCTCACCGGTCGCCCGCAGCCGGGCATCACCTGCACCGACCTGGTGCTGGCGCTGACCGAGTTCCTGCGCAGGGAGCGCGTGGTCGGGGCCTGGATCGAGTTTTACGGCGAAGGCGCCACCGCGCTGACCATCGGCGACCGCGCCACCATTTCCAACATGACCCCGGAGTTCGGCGCCACCGCGGCGATGTTCTCCATCGACCAGCAGACCCTGGACTACCTGCGCCTCACCGGCCGCGAGGAAGCGCAGGTGCAGCTGGTGGAAACCTACGCCAAGGCCACCGGCCTGTGGTCGGATGACCTGGCCAACGTCCAGTACGAGCGCGTGCTGCAGTTCGACCTGTCGAGCGTGGTGCGCAACATGGCCGGGCCGTCCAACCCGCACAAGCGCGTGGCCACCAGCGAACTGGCCGCGCGCGGCATTGCCGACGAAGCCAAGCTGGCCTCCGGCAAGCTGGAGCAGGAACAGGGCCTGATGCCCGATGGCGCGGTGATCATCGCCGCCATCACCAGCTGCACCAACACCAGCAACCCGCGCAACGTGATTGCCGCCGCGCTGCTGGCGCGCAACGCCAACCGCGCCGGGCTGAGCCGCAAGCCGTGGGTGAAGAGCTCGCTGGCGCCCGGGTCCAAGGCCGTGCAGCTGTACCTGGAGGAAGCCGGCCTGATCGGCGACCTGGAGCAGATGGGCTTTGGCATCGTGGGCTTTGCCTGCACCACCTGCAACGGCATGAGCGGCGCACTGGACCCGAAGATCCAGCAGGAAGTGATCGACCGCGACCTGTATGCCACCGCCGTGCTGTCGGGCAACCGCAACTTCGACGGGCGCATCCATCCCTATGCCAAGCAGGCCTTCCTGGCCTCGCCGCCGCTGGTGGTGGCCTACGCCATTGCCGGCACCGTGCGCTTCGACATCGAAAAGGATGCACTCGGCTTCCGCGCCGATGGCAGCGCGATCACCCTGAAGGACCTGTGGCCCAGCGATGCCGAGATCGACGCGGTGGTGGCTGCCAGCGTCAAGCCGGAGCAGTTCCGCCAGGTCTACGAACCGATGTTCACCTTCAAGGTCGAACATGGCGCGCCGATCAGCCCGCTGTACGCATGGCGCCCGCAGAGTACCTACATCCGCCGCCCGCCGTACTGGGAAGGTGCGCTGGCCGGTGAGCGTGGCCTGCACGGCATGCGCGCGCTGGCGGTGCTGGGCGACAACATCACCACCGACCACCTGTCCCCGTCCAACGCGATCCTGGCCAGCAGTGCGGCCGGTGAGTACCTGGCGAAGATGGGCCTGCCCGAGGAGGACTTCAATTCCTACGCCACCCACCGCGGCGACCACCTCACCGCGCAGCGGGCAACGTTCGCCAACCCGAAGCTGATCAACGAAATGGCCGTGGTCGATGGCCAGGTCAAGCAGGGGTCGCTGGCGCGCATCGAGCCGGAGGGCAAGGTCACCCGCATGTGGGAAGCGATTGAAACCTACATGGAGCGCAAGCAGCCGCTGATCATCATCGCCGGCGCCGATTACGGCCAGGGCAGCTCGCGCGACTGGGCCGCCAAGGGCGTGCGCCTGGCCGGCGTGGAAGCCATCGCAGCCGAAGGCTTCGAGCGCATCCACCGCACCAACCTGATCGGCATGGGCGTGCTGCCGCTGGAGTTCAAGCCGGGCGTGAACCGCCTGTCGCTGGGCATCGACGGGACCGAAACCTTCGACGTGGTCGGCGACCGCGTACCGCGCGCCGAGCTGACCCTGGTGGTCAACCGCCACGACGGTGAACAGCTGCGGGTGCCGGTCACCTGCCGCCTGGACACCGCAGAAGAAGTCTCGATCTACGAAGCCGGCGGGGTCCTGCAGCGTTTTGCGCAGGACTTCCTGGAATCCTCGCAGGTGGCGTGACATGACCTATCTTCCCCAACTCCGCATTCCCGCCACCTACATGCGCGGTGGTACCAGCAAGGGAGTGTTCTTCCGCCTGCAGGACCTGCCGTTTGCCGCGCAGATCCCGGGCCCGGCACGTGATGCGCTGCTGATGCGCGTGATCGGCTCGCCCGATCCGTATGGCAAGCACACCGATGGCATGGGCGGGGCGACCTCCAGCACCAGCAAGTGCGTGATCATCTCGGCGCCGTCGGTGCCCGATCACGATGTGGACTACCTCTACGGGCAGGTGTCCATCGATACGGCGTTCGTGGACTGGAGCGGCAACTGCGGCAATCTCAGCACCGCCGTGGGACCGTTCGCGATCAGCAACGGTTTCATCGATCCGACGCGCGTTCCACGCAACGGTATCTGCACGGTGCGGATCTGGCAGGCCAACATCGGCAAGACCATCCTCGCCCACGTGCCGGTGGTGGACGGACAGGTGCAGGAGATCGGCGATTTCGAGCTTGACGGGGTGACCTTCCCGGCGGCCGAGATCGCGCTGGAGTTCCTCGATCCGTCCGACGACGGCGAAGGCGAGGGCGGTTCGATGTTCCCGACCGGCAACCTGGTCGACACGCTCGACGTGCCGGGCGTGGGCAGCTTCCAGGTGACCATGATCACCGCTGGCATTCCCACGATCTTCCTCAATGCAGCGGACCTGGGTTACACCGGTACCGAACTGCAGCCGGCGATCAACGAGGACAAGGCCGCGCTGGCCCGGTTCGAGGCGATCCGCGCGCGCGGCGCGGTGCGCATGGGCCTGATCGACAGCATCGACCAGGCCGCCACCCGCCAGCACACGCCCAAGGTGGCCTTCGTGGCCCCGGCGCAGGACTACGTGTCCTCCAGCGGCAAGCAGATTGCAGCGGGCGACATCGACCTGCACGCCCGCGCGCTGTCGATGGGCAAGCTGCACCACGCCATGATGGGCACTGCGGCGGTGGCGATCGGCACGGCCGCCGCCATTCCGGGCACGCTGGTGAACCTTGCCGCCGGTGGCGGCGAGCGCGGGGCGGTGGCCTTCGGACATCCGTCCGGCACCTTGCGGGTGGGTGCCGAGGCGCGCCTCGTTGACGGCCAGTGGACGGTGACGAAGGCCATCATGAGCCGCAGCGCACGCGTGTTGATGGAGGGCGCGGTGCGGGTCCCCGCCGATACGTTGTAAACAACAGCCGGGCTAGGCCCGGCTCCACCGTTCGGGGGGCGGTTCGAACAGGAGCGCGATGATGACGTCAGATACCTCCCCCACCAGCGATCGCGTTGCCTGGGATGCAGTGATGGTCGACATCGTCGACTACGTGCGCGACTACAAGGTCGCCTCGCCGCTGGCGTTCACCACCGCCCGCCACTGCCTGGTCGACACCCTCGGCTGCGGGCTGGCCGCGCTGGCGTTCCCGGCCTGCAGCAAGCTGCTGGGCCCGCTGGTGCCCGGCAGCCGCGCGGTCAACGGTGCGCGCGTGCCCGGTACCCGGTTCGAACTGGACCCGGTGCAGGCCGCCTTCAACATCGGCGCCATGGTCCGCTGGCTGGACTTCAACGACACCTGGCTGGCCGCCGAATGGGGCCACCCCTCGGACAACCTCGGCGGCATCCTGGCCACCGCCGACTGGCTCAGCCGCAACGCGGTGGCCCTGCGCCGGCCGCCGCTGACGATGCGCGACGTACTGGTGGCGATGATCAAGGCGCACGAGATCCAGGGCTGCCTGGCGCTGGAAAACGCCTTCAACCGGGTCGGGCTGGACCACGTGGTGCTGGTCAAGGTGGCTTCCACTGCGGTGGTGGCGCACATGCTGGGGCTGGACCGCGAGCGGATGCTCAATGCCGTCTCGCTGGCCTGGGTGGACGGGCAGGCGCTGCGTACCTACCGGCATGCGCCCAACACCGGCTCGCGCAAGAGCTGGGCAGCCGGTGATGCCACCAGCCGCGCGGTGCGGCTGGCGTTGATGGCGGCCACCGGCGAAATGGGCTACCCCAGCGCATTGACCGCGCCGACCTGGGGCTTCTACGACGTCTCGTTCGGCGGCCAGCCGTTCCGCTTCCAGCGCCCCTACGGCAGCTACGTGATGGAAAACGTGCTGTTCAAGATCAGCTACCCGGCCGAGTTCCATGGCCAGACCGCCGTGGAGGCGGCCATGCAGCTGCACGCCCGGCTGCGTGCGCAAGGGCGGCGCATTGATGACATCGCGCACATCACCCTGCGTACCCAGCAGGCCTGCCTGCGCATCATCGACAAGACCGGGCCCCTGAACAACCCGGCCGACCGCGACCACTGCGTGCAGTACATGGTGGCCATCGCGCTGCTGTTCGGCCGGCTGGTGGCGGCGGACTACGAGGACGACGTCGCCGCCGATCCGCGCATCGACGCGCTGCGGGCGAAGATCCACTGCGTGGAGGAGCCGCGCTTCACCGCCGACTACCTGGACCCGGACAAGCGCAGCATCGCCAATGCACTGGACCTGCGGTTCACCGATGGCGGCAGCCTGGACGCCACGGTCGAATACCCGCTGGGCCACGCCAGCCGCCGCGCCGAGGGCATCCCAAGGCTGGAAGACAAGTTCCGCGCACACCTGGCGGCTACCTTCCCGACCGTGCAGCAGCGCCGCATCCTCGAGGCTTCGCTGGACCCGGTCGCGTTGGAAGCGATGCCGGTCCACGAATACGTCGAGCTATACGTCGCCGGGTGACCGCTGTGCACACGTCAAGCGGTAGAGCCAGGCCCTGCCTGGCTGCGCGGCCCCCTATACTGGAGCCCTTGTTCAAGGAGTGACGTCATGGCTACGCGCAGTCGGGTCGGGCAATGGAGCTGGAAAGGAATCCTGGGCGTGGCGCTTGTCGCCGGCCTGGCACTGGGGATCGGCGGCTGCAAGCGCAACGACAGCGGCCAGCTGCCGACGCCGTCGGGCGCGCCGATCGCCGCCAAGGCCGAAACCGTCAGCGAGTTCACCCTGGTGCGGGCGTTCCCCGACCAGAAGAGCGACGGCCTGTCGCTGGCCCTGGAGTTCTCGCGGCCGCTGGTCGGTACGCAGGACTTCGACACGCTGGTCCGCTTCGGCGAGAAGGTCGGCACCGAGGACAGCAGCTGGACCCTGTCCGACGACGGCAAGACCCTGCGCTACCCGTTCGTGGAGGCGGCCAAGGAGTACACCCTGATCGTCTCGGCGGACCTGCTGGCCGCCGATGGCAGCCGGATCGGCAAGGAACTGCGACAGAAGGTCTTCAGCGGTGAGCTCAAGCCGGTGGCCGGCTTCGCCTCGCAGGGCAGCGTGCTGCCCGCACGCGACAGCCGCGGTCTGCCGGTGGTGTCGGTGAACGTGAAGGAAGTGGACGTGGAGTTCCTGCGCGTGCGCGACAAGGAACTGTCCAGCTTCTTCAGCCAGTACCAGCGCGGCGGCCGCCGCGGCAGCTGGGAGCTGGACAGCGAATACGGCGACAAGACCCCCATGTCGCAGCTGGCCGAGCCGGTCTACGTCAACCGCTTCGTGCTCGGCGGCAAGCAGAACGAGCGCGTGCTCACCTACCTGCCCACCCAGGACATCAAGGAGCTGCAGGAGCCGGGCCTGTACTTCGCGGTGATGAAGCGCAGCGGCTCGTTCGACAGCGAATTCGACACCGCCTTCTTCACCGTCAGCGACATCGGCCTGCACACCCGTGCCTACAAGGACACCCTGTTCGTACACACCGCCTCGCTGCAGAGCGGCGCGGCGCTGAAGAAGATCGACCTGCGCATCATCGACGCCAAGGGCGAGGTGGTGCTCAAGGGCAGCACCGACGGCAATGGCAACGCGCTGCTCAACTACACGCTGGATGCGGGCCACGTGCTGATTGCCAGCAGCGGTGCGGATACCTCGATGCTGCCCTTCAACCAGCCAGCGCTGGACCTGAGCGAGTTTGCCGTGGCCGGCCGCGACAACGCATGGTTCGACGTGTTCGCCTGGTCCGGCCGCGACCTGTACCGCCCCGGCGAGACCGTGCGCATTTCCGCGCTGCTGCGCGACAACGACGGCAAGCCGGTCAAGCCCCAGCCCGTGTTCCTGCGCCTGAAGCAGCCCGACGGCAAGACCTTCCGCGAAACCCGCCTGCAGCCGGGCGAGCAGGGCTACCTGAGCTTCGAGCAGATCATCCCGGTGGAAGCGCCGACCGGGCGCTGGCAGGTGGAGTTCCGCACCAACCCGGCCAGCAAGGAGGCCATCCAGGGCATGACCCTGCGCATCGAGGAGTTCCTGCCCGAGCGCATGAAGCTGGACCTGGACAGTGCCCAGAAGACCCTCAAGCCGGGCGAGCCGCTCAAACTGCAGGCCGATGCGGCCTACCTGTACGGTGCGCCCGCCGATGGCAACCGCTTCACCGCACGCCTGGCCGTGGCGGCCGAGCAATCACCGGTGGAATCGCTGCCGGGCTACTTCTTCGGCGACCCGACCCTGGAACTGCCGCGCGAAGCGCGCGATGTGATCGATACCGAATTCCCTTCCGATGGCAAGCTGCGCCAGGACGTGGACCTGCCGGCCGAGGTCAAGGCCAGCGCGCCGGTGGCGGTGGTGCTGTCCGGCAGCGTGTATGAAACCGGCGGCCGCACGGTCAGCCGCACCCTGAAGCGGGTGCTGTGGCCGGCCCCGGTGCTGGTCGGCGTGCGCCCGCTGTTCAACCCCGAAGACGGCGCCGATGCCAACAGCAACGCGCGCTTTGAAGTCATGCGCGTGGATGCGGCCGGCAAGCCGCAGCCGGGCAAGGGCCTGAAGGTCACCCTGGTGCGCGAACTGCGCGATTACCACTGGACCTTCAACGACAACCGCTGGGATTACGACTTCAGCCGCCGCTTCGAGAACAAGGAAAGCCGTACGGTCGATGCCGGCAGCGCGGCGGTGGGCGTGGACTTCCCGGTGGAGTGGGGCGAGTACCGCCTGGATGTGTTCGACCCGGCTACGGGGCTGACCAGCCGGTACCCGTTCCACGCCGGCTGGAGCTGGAACGACGAAAACCGGGGCCTGGATGCGCGCCCGGACAAGATCAAGCTGGGCCTGGACAAGACCGGCTACAAGGCCGGCGACAAGGTGCGCGTCACCGTCACCCCGCCGCACGCCGGCAAGGGCGTGCTGATGGTTGAAAGCGACAAGATGCTGTACGTCCAGGAGATCGACGCCAAGCCCGGCAGCACCTTCGACATTCCGGTCACCGCCGAATGGGAGCGCCACGATGTCTACATCACCGCGCTGGTGTTCCGCGGTGGCAGCGCGCCCAGCAAGATCACCCCGGCCCGTGCGGTCGGCGTGGTGCACGTGCCGATGGACCGCAAGGCACGCCAGATCGCGGTGGGGCTGTCCGCGCCCAAGCAGATGCGACCGGAGCAGACCCTGCCGGTGACGGTGAGCGCGCCACAGCTGGCGGGCAAGCTGGCGCATGTCACGGTGTCGGCGGTGGACGTGGGCATCCTCAACATCACCCGCTTCCCGGTGCCCGATGCGGCCGGCCACTTCTTCGCCCAGCGTCGCCTCGGCGTGGATGCCTACGACATCTACAGCCGGGTGATCGAAAGCTTCGACGGCAGCAGCGGCAAACTGAAGTTCGGCGGCGACATGGCCCTGGCCGCGTTGCCGCAGGCCAAGCGCCCCACCGCGCGCGTGCAGACCGTGGACCTGTTCTCCGGCCCGGTGAAGCTGGATGCCAAGGGCATTGCCCGGATCGCGCTGAAGGTGCCGGACTTCAACGGCACCCTGCGGGTGTCGGCGCTGGTCTATGCCGATGACCAGTATGGCAAGCGCGACGTGGAAACCGTGGTGCGCGCCCCGATCCTGGCCGAAGCCAGCATGCCGCGCGTGCTGGCCCCCGGCGACCGCAGCACGGTCACCCTGGATGTGCAGAACTTCACCGGCAAGCCGGGCGAGTTCAAGGTGCAGGTGGATGGGATCGGCCCGCTGACCCTGGGCGAGCCCAGCCGCGCGCTCAAGCTCAACGCCGATGCCAAGAGCACGCTCAGCTTCCCGCTGGTGGCGCGCGAGGGCTACACGGTGGCCAAGGTGCGGGTGCGGGTGGAAGGCAACGGCTTCAAGGTCGACCGCCGCTATGACCTGCCGGTACGCGCGGCGTGGCCGCAGGTGCTGCGCGCGCAGACCCGCACGCTGGACCCGCTGGCTGACGTGGAGATGGGCGCCGGCCTGGCCGACGGCCTGATGAGCGATTCGGTCACCGCGCGCATGCTGGTCAGCGCGCTGCCGCCGATTCCCTTCGCCAGTGCGCTCGACGGAGCCCTGAAGTATCCGTACGGCTGCGCCGAGCAGACCACCAGCAAGGGCTATGCCGCACTGATGCTGGATGATGCCACCTCGGCCATGCTCGGGGCCGATGGCCTGGATGCCAAGACACGCCGCGAACGCATGGAGGGCGCGTTCGGTCGCCTGGCCTCGATGCAGGTGGCCAATGGCAACTTCTCGATGTGGGGCGACGACGGCTACGTCAACCCGTGGCTGACTCCGTACATCGCCGAGTTCCTGCTCGATGCCAAGGACGCCGGCTTCGCCGTGCCTGATGGCGTGCTGCAGAAGGCGCTCAACCGGCTCAGCGAGGACCTGCTCTCCGGCGGCAACCAGTTCTACGGCGAGGACCGCCGCGAGAACCTGAAGTTCGCCAACCAGGCCTACTCGGGCTACGTGCTGGCGCGGGTCAATCGTGCCCCGCTGGGTACGCTGCGCGCGCTGTACGACAACGAACGCAGCAAGTCGCTCACCGGCCTGTCGCTGGTCCACCTGGGCATCGCGCTGTCGCTGCAGGGCGACCACAAGCGGGGCGATGCGGCCATTGCGGCCGGTTTCGCCAAGCCCAGCAGCGAGCGGCCGCAGTACTTCGGCGATTACGGCAGCGCGGTACGCGACGATGCGTTGATGATCGCGCTGCTGCACGAGCGCAAGCTGTCCAAGCCGGCCTACGACGCACGCGCAGTGGAGCTGGGCCGCGCGCTGGATGCCCGCCGCAATAATGGCTGGATGTGGCTGAGCACGCAGGAACAGGTGGCCATCGCGCGCCTGGGCAAGGCACTGGCGGCCAACCAGACCAAGCAGGTGTCCGGCGAGCTGGCCATCGGGGGCGAAGTGGAAGCGATCGCCGCGCGCCGCATGTTCGGCCGCAGCTTCGACTACGCCGCACTGGCCAAGGGCGTGCGGTTCAGCCCGCAGGGCGAGCCGCCGATGTTCGCCAGCCTGGAAGTGGCCGGCATTCCGCGCACCGCGCCGGAACCGGACAGCCGTACCCTTGGCGTGGAACGCAGCTGGTTCACCACCGACGGCAAGCCGTGGACCCCGCGTGCGCTGAAGGAGGGCGAGGCCCTGATCGTGCGGGTCAGCGTCACCCCGAACGTGGACATGCCCGATGCGCTGTTGACCGACCTGCTGCCGGCCGGGCTGGAGATCGAGAACTTCAACCTGGGCGATGCCAAGCAGTGGGCCGACGTGGTGGTCGATGGCCTGCGCGTGGAGGATCGCGGCGAGGCGGCCACGCTGCGCCACGAGGAGTTCCGCGACGACCGCTACGTGGCCGCGCTCAAGCTCTCGCGCGGCAGCACCGCCAAGGTGTTCTACCTGGTGCGTGCGGTCACCCCCGGCACCTACACCGTGCCGCCGCCGCTGGTCGAGGACATGTACCGCCCCGACCTGCGCGGGGTGGGGCGCAGCAACCCGACCACCCTGACGGTGGTCCAGCCGTGACTGTGGGCGGGGGGCCCCCCCCCGCGGGGGGCGCCCCGCGGCGGGGGGGGGGCGGGAGCCCCCAGAAGAA
>NZ_JASCOP010000091.1:0-17715 GCF_029959395.1 Stenotrophomonas sp. PS02300 | reverse complement strand
GGGTACGGGGGCTTTGCGAAACATGGATGTTTCGCAAGAGCCTCCAGGGATGGATTCACGGCGCCCCCCGTACCCCCACCACCGCCGGCCCTGCGCGCAGCATCCTGCACACGACGGCTGTTGCTTGAAGGCTCTTGCTTGAACGCTGTTGAGCCAAAAAAAAACGCCCCCTTGCGGAGGCGTCTTTTCATGCACTACGGGCGCTGATCAGCCCTGGTAGTCACGCACGTCGTGGCCGGTGTAGACCTGGCGCGGGCGGCCGATCTTCATTTCCGGGTCGACCTGCTGTTCGAGCCAGTGCGCGACCCAGCCGGAGGTGCGGCCCAGGGCGAACATGACGGTGAACATTTCAGTCGGGATCTGCAGCGCCTTGTAGATGATGCCGCTGTAGAAATCGACGTTCGGGTACAGCTTGCGGGCAACGAAGTAGTCGTCCTGCAGCGCGGCCTGTTCCAGCTTCACGGCCACGTCCAGCAGCGGATCCTGCACGCCCAGCTGCTTGAGCACCTTGCCGGTCATCTCGCCGATGACCTTCGCGCGCGGGTCGAAGTTCTTGTACACGCGGTGGCCGAAGCCCATCAGGCGGAAGCCCGAGGTCTTGTCCTTGGCCTTGAGCACGGCCGATTCGACGTTGTCGGCCGAACCGATTTCTTCCAGCATCTTCAGCACGGCTTCGTTGGCACCGCCGTGGGCCGGACCCCACAGCGCGGTGACGCCAGCGGCGACCGACGCGTACGGGTTGGCACCGGTCGAACCGACCAGGCGCACCGTCGAGGTGGAGGCGTTCTGCTCGTGGTCGGCATGCAGGATGAAGAGCAGGTCGAGCGCCTTGACCACGTCCGGGTTCAGCTCGTACTGGCCATCAGCCGACTCGAAGGTCTGCTTCAGGAAGCGGCTGACGTAATCCAGCGAGGTATCCGGCTTGTTGGCCGGCAGGCCCTTGCCGTGGCGGTAGATCAGCGCCGACAGGGTCGGGACCTTGGCGATCAGGCGCACGGCCGACTGGCGACGCTGTTCGGCGTCGGACAGGTCCAGCGACGCGTGGTACTTCGCCGACAGCTGCGCGATGGCAGCGGCCAGGATGGCCATCGGGTGGGCATCCTTGTCGAAGCTGGCGATCAGGGCATTGATCGAGGCATCGACGTTGGCTTCGGCAGCCAGCTCATCGGTGAAGGCCTTCAGCTGCTCGGCGCTCGGACGCTCGCCGTTGATCAGCAGGTAAGCCACTTCGACGTAGCTGGACTTTTCCGACAGCTGCTCGATGGGGTAGCCGCGATACAGCAGCACGCCCTTGTCACCGTCGATATAGGTGATGGCGGACTTGCAGCTGGCGGTGGCGGTGAAGCCGGAGTCGTAGGTGAAGAGACCGGTTTCCTTGGTCAGCTTCGAAATATCGACACAATCGTTGCCGAGCGTGGGTTTGATGACAGGCAGAACAACCGACTTGTCGCCGGCGTTGAGCGTGACCTGATCAAGATCGGACACTGTGTGCGCTCCTCAGGGGAAGGCGCCCACCCAAGCGCGTGGGGCGGGCACGTGAAAGAAGTCCACAACCTGTGCTGTGGATCACGTCATTATCGCACAGCAACATTTGCCACGCCCTAGGACGGAAGTCGTAGACGAAGGGCCGCCCTGCCCTGTCAGCACAAGCCTGGCGGTGCTCCGACCGGGCTGATATGGACACTGCGTTCTGCCCGGCAGGCACAATTTATGAACCGCCGTTCATCCACCAGCAGGGTTCGACGCGGGCAAAAAAAAACAACGGCCGCCTGGGCGACCGTTGTTTTCATGCAGCAGTGTCGACCGCTTATTCGGCAGCAGCAGCCGCAGCCGGCTTGCCGAAACGCTTCTGGAACTTGTCGATACGGCCGCTGGTGTCGATCACCTTGTGCTTGCCCGTGTAGAACGGGTGCGAAGCAGAGGAGATTTCGATCTTGACGAGCGGGTACTCGTTGCCGTCTTCCCACTTCACGGTTTCTTTCGTCGCCATGGTGGAACGGGTCAGGATCTTGAAATCGGAGGTAACGTCCTGAAACACGACGTCACGGTAGTTCGGATGGATATCGGCCTTCATGGACACACCGTAGAGAATATGAAAAACGTAAGCGCGGCATTATAGTCCCGGCGCCCTGCGAGGGCAAGCCGGGACCACCGCTACATGAACAGGCCCGCCGTGGCGGCCTTACCGGACCCCAAGGGCTGCCCGGACCTGGGCTTCAAAGCGCCCCTGGTCGTAGGCCATCAGCAGCTGGGTGTTGTCCGGCTGCCCCGTCTGGCGGTTCCAGTCAACAATGGTAGCACCCCGGCTGTGGGTCCCGGCCAGTTCGATGTTCAGCGGGCGCGATTCGACCCGCAGCGCGCCTTCCGGCTGCAGCGCCCAGGCCATGGCCAGGGCGTCGGCGGCGAACCAGCGCTCGCCCCGGCTGTCTTCGGACCACAGGCGGGTCTGGCGCGAGATCAGCTCATAGAAGCGCGCCTTGTCGCTGTCGAAGGCCAGCCACTGCTCGACATCCTTGTGCAGCAGGCCATGGGCAACGGTGGCTTCCCAGTCGGCCACTTCGATGTGCGGGAAGCCGGTGAACACCACGTGCGCCGCTTCCGGATCGAAGGCGATGTTGAACTCGGCCGCCGGGGTGATGTTGCCGTGGCAGGTCACCGCCCCGCCCATGACCAGGAAGCGCTTCACGCGCTGCGGCAGGGTCGGGTCGAGCTTGAGCGCCAGGGCCAGGTTGGTCAGCGGGCCGAGGGCGACCAGGAACAGCTCGCCGGCGTACTCATGGGACAGGCGCAGGATGGCCAGCGCGGCGTGTTCGGCTTCGGCCTGGCGCTTGGCGGCCGGCAGGTTGACGTCGCCGAAGCCATCGGCGCCGTGCACGTGCGCGGCATCGACCGAGGGGTGCAGCAGCGGATCGGCGGTACCGGCGAACACCGGCACGTCTTCACGCCCGGCCACTTCACACAATTTCAGCGCATTGCGGACCGTGTGGTCCAGGCCGACATTGCCGGCGGCAATGGTGAGGCCGACCACGTCGTGGCGTTCGTCGGCAAAGGCCATCAACAGGGCCAGGGCGTCATCGACACCCGGATCGGTGTCGATCAACAGCGGAATCTTCTTGGTCATGCGTGCCGTCTTTATCTAGCGGCAACGGAATGTCTCACCCGGAGGTTACAAATACAAGGCCGGTGCCGATGCGGTCACGACCAACGGTCGTGACCTACCAACGAGGGCAACGGGTAGGTAACGACCGTTGGTCGTTACGCGCCGGCGTACCGCACGGCCGATCCGATCCACCGCTCGACGACGCGGTCCGCCACCACTGGCGCCTCGGCCAGCAGACGCTCGGCCAGTGCATGCACGCCCGGCAGCAGGTCCGCGTCGCGGGCCAGGTCGGCCATGCGGAAGCCGGCCAGGCCGGTCTGGCGGGTCCCCAGCAGTTCGCCGGGACCGCGCAGTTCCAGGTCCTTTTCGGCGATGACGAAGCCATCGTTGGTCTGCCGCATGGTTTCCAGGCGTTCGCGCGCCATCGCCGACAGCCGCGCCTGGTAGAGCAGCACGCAGCGCGACACGGCCGAACCGCGCCCGACCCGGCCGCGCAGCTGGTGCAGCTGGGCCAGGCCGAGGCGTTCGGCGTTCTCGATCACCATCAACGAAGCATTGGGCACGTCCACGCCGACTTCGATCACGGTGGTGGCCACCAGCAGGTCGATCTGCCCGGCCTTGAACGCGACCATGGTGGCCAGCTTCTCGCTGGCCTTCAGCCGGCCATGCACCAGCCCTACCCGCACGCCCGGCAGCAACGCCTGCAGCGATTCGTAGGTGGCCTGCGCCGGGGTGGCATCCAGCTCGTCGTTCTCTTCGATCAGGGTGCACACCCAGTACACCTGGCGGCCTTCGCGGCAGGCCAGGGCAATGCGTTCGATCAGTTCGGGGCGGCGATCATTGTTCAATGCCACGGTCTGCACCGGGGTGCGCCCGGGCGGCAGTTCGTCGATCGCCGACACGTCCAGGTCGGCGTATTCGGACATCGCCAGCGTGCGTGGAATCGGCGTGGCGGTCATCACCAGCTGGTGCGGCACGCTGCGCCCGCCCGGCCCCTTGTCGCGCAGGGCAAGCCGCTGGTGCACGCCGAAGCGGTGCTGCTCGTCGACGATGGCCAGTGCCAGGTCATGGAACACCACCGCCTCCTGCATCAGGGCGTGGGTGCCCACCACCACCTGCGCCTGCCCGTTGGCGACCTGTTCGAGCACCTTCGCGCGCGCCTTGCCGGTGACCTTGCCGGCCAACCAGGCCACCTGCACGCCCAGCGGTTCGAGCCAGCCGCGCAGGTTGGTGAGGTGCTGTTCGGCCAGCAGCTCGGTCGGCGCGGCCAGCGCGACCTGCTTGCCCTGCTCCACCGCCAGCATGGCGGCCAGCGCGGCCACCACGGTCTTGCCCGAGCCGACATCGCCCTGCACCAGCCGCAGCATCGGGCGCGGCTGGGCCAGGTCCTCGCGGATCTGGGTGAACACCCGTTTCTGCGCGCCGGTGAGGGCGAACGGCAGCTGCTTGAGCAGGGCCTTGGCGAGTTTTCCAGGGCCGGCCAGCGGCGGGGCGTGGTGCGCCTGCAGTGCAATGCGCTGGCGGCGCAGGCTCAGGTGATGGGCCAGCAGTTCTTCCAGCGCCAGACGGCGCTGCGCAGGATGGGTTCCTGCGGCAAGTGCGGCCAGGTTGGCGTCCGGTGGCGGGCGGTGCACGGTCAGCAGCGCGCTGCGCAGCGAGGGCAGTGCCAGGCCATCGAGCCAGCCGGGCGGCAACAGCTCCAGCGTGGATTCTTCAGGCAGGCGGTCCAGCGCCTGGCCGATCAGGCGGCGCAGCGTGGCCGGGCCGATGCCTTCCACGGTGGGATACACCGGGTCCAGGCTGTCGCCCAGCGCCGGGTCATCGGTACGGCCGAGCACCTGGTAACTGGGGTGGACGATTTCCAGCCCGAGCTGGCCCGGCTTGGGCGTGCCGAAGCAGCGCAGGCGGGTGCCCACCGCGAACTGGGCCACCTGCTGCTGGCGGAAGTGGAAGAAGCGCAGCACCAGCGTGCCCTGCCCTTCGTCTTCCACCGCTACTTTCAGGGTCGGGCGGAACCGCATGCCGCGGTCCACCGCGACCACGCGGACTTCCACCTGCGCCGGCACGCCGTTGCGCAGGTCCTGGATGCGGGTCAGCGCGGTACGGTCTTCATAACGCAGTGGCAGGTGCAGCCACAGGTCCTGCAGCGAGGCCAGGCCGCGGGCCGCCAGTTTGGCGGCCACGGCCGGACCCACGCCGGTGAGCACCGCCAGCGAAGCTTCGCCGGACGGCGCCAGCGCCGGGGTGACCGCCGGTCTGCGTGCCACGTGGCGGTCAGTCGATGACCATCACCGCATCAACCTCGAAGTTGGCGCCCTTGGGCAGACCGGACACTTCGATGGTGGAGCGGGCCGGGAACGGCGCCTGGAAGTAGTCCTGCATGACCGCGTTGACCTTGGCGAATTCGGCCAGGTCGGTCAGGTACAGGCCCAGGCGGACCACCTTGTCCAGCGAGCCGCCGGCGGCTTCGGCCACGGCCTTGAGGTTGTCGAACGCGCGGCGGGCCTGCGCTTCGACATCACCGGCGCCGACGATGTCGCCGGTGGCCGGGTCCAGCGGAATCTGGCCGGAGAAGTACACGGTGTTGCCGGCACGCACGGCCTGCGAATACGGACCGATCGCGGCCGGTGCGTTGTCGGTGTTGATGATCTGGCGGGACATGGGGCGTCCTGGTAAACGAGAGAGCCCCTATTGTATCGGTTCCGGTTGTTGGGGCGCGTCGAATGGTGATGGACCGCGTGGACACGCATGGCGTGTCCCTACGCAACGTTATTGGCGGCGTACCGACTGGACGACCGACAAACGGCGCAGCCGGCGCATGACTTCGGCCAGGTGGTTGCGGTCGCGGACCTGGATGTTGAACGCCAGCACGGCGGCGTTGAAGTCGCGGTCCAGGTAGTCGACCCGTTCGATGTTGGAATGGCTCTGCGCGATCGCCGCGGCCAGCTGGGCCAGCACGCCGGTGCCGTTCTCCACTTCCACCACCAGCGCGGTGTCGTAATCACCGGAAACGGTGGTGTCCCAGCCGATCGGCACCCAGCGCTCGGGCGACTTGCGCAGCTCGGCCAGGTTCGGACAGTCCAGGCGGTGCACCACGATGCCCTTGCCGGCCGTGTGATAGCCCATGATCTCGTCGCCGGGGATCGGCTGGCAGCAGTTGGCGAAGCTGACCACGCCGCGTTCGCTGCCGTTGATCAGGATCTTTTCCTGCGAGTGCTTGGAATGCGCGCCGCCGCGCAGTTCGGCATAGGCCATCAGCGCCTGCGCGGCCTGGTTCGGCATCCAGTTGCCCAGGGCCACTTCGGCCAGCAGGGCCTCCAGGCGCGGGTAGCGGTGTTCGGCCAGGAAGGCGTCCAGGCGGCCCTTGGGCAGCCGTTCCAGCGAGCTGTCCATCGCTTCCAGCGCGCGGTCGAGCATGCGGTGGCCCAGCTGCACGGCGTCTTCGTGTTCGAGCTGCTTGAGCTGGTGGCGGATCGCGGTGCGCGCCTTGGAACTGACCACGAATTCCAGCCACTGCGGCTTGGGCGTGGCCGAGCGCGCGGTGATCACTTCCACGGTCTGCCCGCTGACCAGCTTGGTGCGCAGCGGCACCAGCTTCTTGTCCACGCGCGAGGCCACGGCCATGTTGCCCACGTCGGTGTGCACCGCATAGGCGAAGTCGAGCGCGGTGGAGTTGCGCGGCAGGGCCAGGATCTTGCCCTTGGGGGTGAACAGGTAGACCTCGTCCGGGAACAGGTCGACCTTGACGTTGTCGAGGAATTCCAGCGACGAACCGGCGGCGCGCTGCGAATCGATCAGCTCCACGATCCACGCGTGCGCACGGCTCTGCGCGCTGTTGGGGGTGTCGCCACCGAACTTGTAGGTCCAGTGCGCGGCCACGCCGCGCTCGGCGATCAGGTCCATTTCCTCGGTGCGGATCTGCACTTCGATCGGAGAGCCATACGGGCCGAACAACACCGTGTGCAGCGACTGGTAGCCGTTGGCCTTGGGAATGGCGATGAAATCGCGGAAGCGGCCATCCAGCGGCTTGAAGGTGGCATGCACCGAGCCCAGCGCGTGGTAACAGTTGGGCACGCTGCGCACGACCAGGCGGAACCCGAACACATCCATGACCTGGTCGAAGGATTTGTTCTCGTCGCGCATCTTGTTGTAGATGCTCCACGGGGTCTTGATCCGGCTGACCAGGCGGTGTTCCAGCCCTTCCTTGGCCAGCCGCTGCGACAGCTGCACTTCCACCTGTGCCATCGCCTCGCGGCGTACCACCGGCTGGCTGCGGATGTGCTTTTCCAGGATCGCGTGGCGCCACGGGTACAGCGCCTTGAAGCCGAGGTTCTGCAGCTCGCTCTTGACCAGGCTCATGCCCAGCCGCTGCGCGATCGGGGCGTAGATCTCCAGGGTTTCGCGGGCGATGCGGCCGCGCGCCTCGGTGCTCTGCGCGCCGAGCGTGCGCATGTTGTGCAGGCGGTCGGCCAGTTTGATCATGATCACGCGCAGGTCGCGCGACATCGCCAGCAGCATCTTGCGGAAGCTCTCGGCGGCCGCTTCCTGGCGGTCGCGGAACTTCAGCTTGTCCAGCTTGGTGACCCCGTCGACCAGCTCGGCTACGGCTTCGCCGAACTCGGCGGCCAGCTCTTCGCGGGTCAGCGGGGTGTCTTCGATGGTGTCATGCAGGATCGCCGCGATCAGCGCCTCCACGTCCAGGCCCAGCTCGGCCAGCACCTGCGCCACCGCCACCGGATGGGTGATGTACGGCTCGCCCGACTTGCGGGTCTGCCCGGCATGCGCGGAGGCCCCTACCTCCCAGGCACGGCGCAGCAGCGGCAACTGCTCGGGCGGCAGGTAATGGGCTGCGCGTTCAAGCTGGAGGACATAGTCGGGTACGGCCGCGCCGGGAGACGTGGCGACCTTGGCAGAGGGGCCTGGGTTCATGGCTGGAAGACTATTCCAGCGACGGGATAACGGCAAACTATTGCGTACGGGCAATCGTCAAATGCGTCACCACCAACGGTGGTGCCCCTACCGCTCAAAAGCAGACAGCCCGCACTTGGCGGGCTGTCTGTGGCAACAACGAATGATCGGGTGCGATCAGTCGTCGTTCTTGGACATGTCTTCGTCGGCGACGACTTCGGCAGCGGCCCATTCCAGTGCTTCACGTTCGGCACGCTCGCGTTCGGCCTTCTCGACTTCGTCGATCAGGGCGTTGTCGATCTTGCGGGCGGCAATTTCGCGCAGCGCCAGCACGGTCGGCTTGTCTTCGGTTTCGCTGTTGTCCAGGGTGGCCTGGACGCCATTGGCCAGCTGACGGGCGCGCTTGGACGCCATCATGACCAGCTCGAAACGGTTATCGACGACTTCCAGGCAATCTTCTACGGTGATGCGGGCCATGCGGGCTCCCGGCAGCCGGCAAGGGCTGCTCATCGAATGAGGGAAAGGGGACGGATTGTACCGGCCAGGGCTGGACAAAATCAAGCCGACCGGCTACCCGCCCCTTGTGAATCAGTCAGTTGCCGTTGCGTCCTGGGTCAGCAGGGCCTGGATCAGGCCCGCGTGGCGGACCTTCTGGGACTCCCGGCGCAGGCGGCTGGCCGTGAAGATGGCGCACAGCTCGTCCACGGCGGTCTCGAACACCTCGTTGACGATGACGTAGTCGAAGTCGTTGAAGTGCAGCATTTCCTCGCGGGCGGCGGCCAGGCGCTGGGCAATCACCGCCTCGCTGTCCTGCCCGCGCTTGCGCATGCGGTCCTGCAGGGCCTGCTTCGACGGCGGCAGGATGAACACCGTGACCGTGCCGGGGACCAGCTGGCGCACCTGCTGGGCGCCCTGCCAGTCGATCTCCAGCAGCACGTCCTGGCCGGCCGACAGCTGCGGCTCGACCGACTGGCGGGCGGTGCCCTTCCAGTCGCCGTGCACCCAGGCATGTTCGAAGAAGTCGCCGGCGGCGATCATCCGCTCGAACTCGGCGGCGCTGACGAAGTGGTAGTGCTCGCCGTTCACCTCGCCCGGGCGCATGGCGCGGGAGGTGAACGAGATCGACAGGGCAATCTGCGGGTCGCGCGCCAGGGTGGCGTTGACGATGCTGCTTTTGCCGGCCCCGGACGGGGCGGCCACGATGTACAGCGTGCCGCGGGCCGGTTCCGGGCTCTGGAGGGGCTGGCTGCTCATTCGATGTTCTGCACCTGTTCGCGGATCTGGTCGATCAGCACCTTCAGCTCGACGGCGGCATTGGAGGTGCGGCTGTCCACCGACTTGGAGCCCAGCGTGTTGGCCTCGCGGTTGAACTCCTGCAGCAGGAAGTCCAGGCGGCGGCCGACCGGCTCGCGCTGCTTCAGCACGCGGCGGATCTCCACGATGTGGCTGCGCAGGCGGTCCAGTTCCTCGTCCACGTCCAGCTTCTGCAGCCACAGCACCAGCTCCTGCTCGGCACGGCCGGGATCGACCGGGTGCGGCAGGTCGGCCAGCCGGGCCGACAGCTTGGCGCGCTGGCCATCGCGGATCAGCGGAATCAGGGTGGTGACCTCGGCGGCGATGCGCTCCACGCCATCCACCCGTTCCTGGATCGCCGTGGCCAGCTTGTCGCCTTCACGCTCGCGCGCGGCAACGAACCCATCCAAGCTCTCGTCCAGCAGGGCCAGCGCCTCGGCCTGCAGCGCGGCGGCGTCGACCGCCTCGCCCTGCATCACGCCCGGCACCTGCAGCAGTTCGGTGAAGCTCACCTGCAGGCTGGGAAAGCCCGGCGCCAGCCGGCTGGCCAGTTCGCCCAGCTGGGCCAGCAGCGCATCGTTGACCACCAATGCCCCGGTGACCTCCGGCGCGCGCAGGCGCATGACCAGGTCGATCTTGCCGCGGCTGCAGCGGTTGGCGACACGCTCCCGCAGTTGCGGTTCAAGCGCACGCAGCTCCTCGGGCAGGCGAACGCCCACCTCCAGGAACCGGTGGTTGACCGAGCGCAGCTCACAGGCCAGCGTGCCCCAGGGCGTGGCGCGCTCGCCGCCGGCATAGGCGGTCATGCTTCGAATCATGCGGGTTTCCGGTGCTCTCAAAGTGCAAATGGTACCCTAGCGGTTCCTTTGGAGCCTCCTCGCCTGCCGGTCCCCGGTCCGGGCGCGGTCCCGCATCCCTCGTCTTACCGGAAGCCATCCATGTCCGATCCCCGTCCCAGCGGCCGCCAGGCCGACCAGTTGCGCGAAGTGCGCATCGAACGCGCCTTCACCCGCCATGCCGAAGGCTCGGTGCTGGTCAGCTTCGGTGAAACCCGCGTGCTGTGCACCGCCAGCGTGGAGAACCGCGTGCCGGGCTTCCTGCGCGGCAAGGGCGAAGGCTGGGTTACGGCCGAATACGGCATGCTGCCGCGCTCCACCCACACCCGCAACGACCGCGAAGCGGCGCGCGGCAAGCAGGGCGGCCGCACCCTGGAAATCCAGCGCCTGATCGGCCGCACCCTGCGCGCCTGCATTGATCGGGGCGCACTGGGCGAGCGCACCATCACCCTGGACTGCGACGTGCTGCAGGCCGATGGCGGCACCCGCACCGCCGCCATCACCGGCGCCTATGTGGCGCTGGTGGACGCGGTGAACTTCCTGATCAAGCGCGGCGACATCAAGCGCAACCCGATCTTCGGCGCCGTTGCCGCGGTGTCGGTCGGCATCTACCGCGGCACCCCGGTGCTGGACCTGGACTACGCCGAAGACAGCGACTGCGACACCGACATGAACGTGGTGATGAACGACGGCGGCGGCTTCATCGAGCTGCAGGGCACCGCCGAAGGCCACGCGTTCCGCCGCGATGAGCTGGACGCGCTGCTGGCCCTGGCCGAAAAGGGCATCACCGACCTGTTCGCGGCCCAGCAGGCCGCGCTGGCGCAGCCGTGAGCCGGCGCCTCGCCCTGGTCACCCTCGTGGTGGCCGATTACGACGAGGCGATCGCCTGGTACACGGGCAAGCTCGGCTTCCACCTGATCGACGATATCGACCAGGGCAGCAAGCGCTGGGTGGTGGTCGGCCCGACCGATGGCAGCGCCGCGGCGCTGCTGCTGGCCCGCGCCAGCAACGAGGAGCAGCAGAGCCGGGTCGGCAACCAGACCGGTGGCCGGGTCGGCTTCTTCCTCAACACCGACGATTTCCACCGCGACCATGCCGCGATGACCGCGCGTGGCGTGGAATTCCTTGAAGCCCCGCGCGAAGAGCCCTATGCGACCGTCGCGGTGTTCCGCGACCTGTACGGCAACACGTGGGACCTGCTGGAGCCCAAGCAATGAAACTGGTACTGGCCAGCGGCAACGCCGGCAAGCTGAAGGAACTGCAGGCCATGCTGGCCGGCCTGCCACTGGAGATCGTGGCGCAGGGCGCGCTGGGCGTGAGCGATGTGCCGGAAACCGGCCTGACCTTCGTCGAGAACGCACTGATCAAGGCGCGGCATGCCTGCGCCAGCACCGGCCTGCCGGCGCTGGCCGACGACTCGGGCCTGATCGTGGATGCGCTGGACGGCGCACCCGGCCTGTACAGCGCGCGCTACGCCGGCAGCCCGACTGACGATGCGGCCAACAACGCCAAGCTGCTCCATGAGATGCGCGACGTGCCGGCCGAGCGCCGCACCGCGCGCTTCTACGCGGTGATCGTGCTGCTGCGCCACGCCAACGACCCGCAGCCGCTGATCTGCGAAGGCAGCTGGGAAGGCGAGATCCTGGACGAACTGCGCGGCAGCCATGGCTTCGGCTACAACCCGCTGTTCCTGGACACGGTGCTGGGCCAGACCGCCGCGGAAATGGCGCCGGACGTGAAAAATGCGATGAGCCATCGCGGCAAGGCATTGCAGGTGTTGAAGCAGAAGCTGTCGGCGTTGATCTGAATCGACTGTTGATGATTTCCCGAGGGCCGGCCAACGGCCGGCGCTACCGATGAGCACGATGTCCGACCACGATTGCCACCACCTTCCCGGCGAAAGCTGCGACCACGACCACGCGGTGTCGCTGGTGCCGCCGCCGCTGTCGCTCTACGTGCACCTGCCGTGGTGCGTGCGCAAGTGCCCGTACTGCGATTTCAACTCGCACCAGGCCAAGGGCGCGCTGCCATTCGAGGTCTATATCGATGCGCTGGTCCGCGACCTCGACCAGGACCTGCCGCTGGTCTGGGGCCGGGTGGTGAACAGCGTGTTCTTCGGTGGCGGCACGCCGAGCCTGTTCCCGCCGGAGGCGATCGACCGCTTCCTGCAGGCAGCCTCGGCACGGCTGCGCTTCGCCCCGAACCTGGAAGTGACCCTGGAAACCAACCCGGGCACGGCCGAGCATGGCCGCTTCGACCGCTACCGCGCGGCCGGGGTGAACCGGATCAGCTTCGGCATCCAGACCTTCAACGATGAGGCGCTGCAGCGGCTGGGCCGGATCCACGACAGCGGCGAAGCCGAGCACGCGGTGAAGCTGGCCCAGGATGCCGGCTACGACAACTTCAACATCGACCTGATGTACGCGCTGCCGCAACAGACCCTGGCCCAGGCCGAGCACGACCTGGAACGCGCGTTCGCGCTGCAGCCCACCCACCTGTCGCACTACCAGCTCACCCTGGAGCCGAACACCGTGTTCTTCGCGCGGCCGCCGCAGGGCATTCCCGACGATGATTCGGCCTGGGACATGCAGGAACACTGCCAGCGCCTGCTGGCCGAGGCCGGCTATGCCCAGTACGAGGTGAGCGCCTACGCGCGGCCCGGGCGGCAGAGCCAGCACAACCTGAACTACTGGCGCTTCGGCGATTACCTGGGCATCGGTGCCGGCGCCCACGGCAAGATCAGCTCGGGCGCCGAGCAGCACGTGCTGCGCCGCTGGAAGCACAAGCACCCGCAGACGTTCATGGACACTGCCGGCACGGCCGCGTCGATCGGCGGCGACGAGGTGATCGGCGCCGACCGCCTGCCCTTCGAATACATGCTCAACCTGCTGCGCCTGCACGAGGGCTTCCGGTTCAAGGACTTCGAGTCGCGCACCGGGCTGGACCGGGCGACGATCGCCGCGCCGCTGCAGACCGCCCTCGCCAACGGCTGGATGACCGTGCAGGGCGACCACGTGCAGCCGACCGAGCTGGGCCGGCGCTTCACCAACGACGTGGTGGAGCTGTTCCTGGGCTGAGGGTGTCGGGAGATCCCTTCTGGCGGGGACTCCGGGAAAACGTTAGATTCTGTGCTCTCAGGGGAGCCGGAACCTACAACGGATGTCTGCGTCCGCACCTTCATCGCCACCCGATCTGACCCGGTTCGCCAGCGTCAATGCGCCGCCGCGCGTGCGCCGCCTGCTGGCGGTGCTGCATGCACTGGCCGTGCAGACCCTGAGCACCCCGCTCAAGCTGACCATCGTGGAGCTCGAGCGCGAGCTGTTCCGCGATGCCGAGCGCGCGCGCAACAGCCAGATCCAGGCCGACATCTACGCCCAGGCCCGGCGCCTGCACGACATCAATGCGCAGTTCGCGCCGCGCTTCCTGGACGCGCTGGCCACGGCCCTGGCCAACCTGCGCGAACCACGGGTGCGCCACGTACCGGCCCCCAGCGCGCCGGTGACGGCCACCACGCTGACCCTGGTGACCGACACCGACATCGACCGCGACATCGTGCTGGCCGACATCACCCGCCGCGAGGCGCAGCGCTCGGCCAGTGCGCTGCAACTGCTGGGGCAGCGCTTCGGCGTGCTTGCCGCCGGCCCGGCGTTCGACGCCGAGGACCTGCCGTTCGGGCCCTACGTGCTGTGCCGGATCACCCGTGAGCTGGGCGAGGAATTCGCGCTGGGCCTTGAAACCCAGCTGGCGCTGTTCCGCGTGTTCGACCGCCAGCTGCTGGAACGCCTGGGCGAGCTGCTGGAACGCGCCAACGTACTGCTGACCCATGAGGGCGTGCTGCCCGGCCTGGTCTACACCCCCTACCTGGCGCGTTCGGCCACCACCCGGCGGATCGTCACCGGGCCCGAGCGCGGCACCGGCACGGCGCCCGCGCGCGAACCCGGCGGTGCGGCCGGGCGCCCGCTCACCGGCTGGAGCGGTTCTGCCAGCAGCGGCAGCTGGGCGGCGATGACCAGCGAAGCGATCGGCCAGATGGCGCCGCCGGCGACGGCCGCTGGCCAGCCGGCCGCCGCCGCTGCAGCGCCCGCCGATGCCGCCCCGGTCGACATGAACGCTCCGGCGTTGTCGGCCCTGCACCACTTGCTGGACGCCGCCCGCCATACCCAGGGCCCGGCAGGCCTCGGCCACGGCATTCCAGTGGCGCCGGGCCAGCCCGGCACCACAGCCGGCGCTGGCGCTGCGGCTCCTGCTGCCGGTGCTGATGGTGGACAGGGTGCTGCCGGAGCGTCGCCCCAGGCAGAGGCTGCGGGAGCAGGCGAGCGGCCGGAACCGGTCGCGATCTCCAGCGGCAACCTGCACGCCACGCTGGCCAAGCTGCAGGCGCAGTCGGCCGGCGTGCGCCGCACCATGGCCGACCTGCACAACGCCCTGCTCGCCCAGATGCGCGCCGACCACGGCCCGCAGGCCGCGCTGACGGTCAAGGACACCGACACCTTCGACCTGCTGGACATGCTGTACGGGCAGATCCACCGTGAGGTCCGCCCCGACGCGGCCGCCGTGGACCTGCTCACCCGCCTGCAGGTGCCGGTGGCGCGCGCGGCGCTGTCCGACCCGGCGTTCTTCGTGCGCGACCAGCACCCGGCCCGCGAGCTGCTCAACGCGGTGGCCGAAGCCGGCGCCAACTGGCTGGGCGAGGAGGATGTCGACCCGCAGCTGGTGCAGAAGCTGGACCGCGCCGTCGACAAGGTGGTCACCGACTACGAGGGCGATGCGGCGGTCTTCGAAGCGGCCAACGACGAGATCCAGCAGCACTTCCGCGCCCTGGCGCACAAGGCCGAGCTGGCCGAGCGCCGCCACGTGGAAGCGGCGCGCGGCAAGGAACGGCTGGAATCGGCCAAGCAGCAGGCCGGCGCCAGCATCGAACAGCTGTGCGCGCAGGCCGCGCCGCCCCGGTTCGTGCAGGCCCTGCTCAAGCAGGCCTGGTCGGACGTGCTGACCCTGACCCTGCTGCGCAGCGGCGAAGGCTCCGAACAATGGCAGGCGCGCGAGCAGGAAACCGCACGCATCGCCGAGGTCACCTGCCAGCCGCCCGGCAGCGCCGAGAGTGATACCCAGCTCGGCGAGCAGGTCGAAGCGGCGCTGCTGCAGGTGGGCTACCACCAGGACGAAGCGGCGGCGATCGCGCGCCGGCTGTCCACCCCGGGCGGCGAAGACGACAGCAGCTCGCGCACCGAACTGACCGCGCGCATCCGTGCGCGCACCCGGCTGGGCGAGCAGGCCGAAGGCAGCGAAGCACGGCGCGAGGCGCCCTTGGCGCGCAGCCCGGCCGAGGAAGACTGGTACCGCCAGCTGCGCACCCTGCCGTTCGGCACGTGGTTCGAATTCACCACCAACCAGCAGGGCGACATGCGCCGCCAGCGGCTGTCCTGGTACAGCCTGATCACCGACAACGCGCTGTTCGTCAATCCGCGCGGGCAGAAGGTGGCCGAGCATTCGCTGGACAGCCTGGCCCGGCTGATGGCGCACGGCCAGGCGCGCCTGGTCAGCGAAGGCAAGAGCCGCCTGATCGATCGTGCCTGGCAGGCCACCCTGCGCACCCTGCGTTCGCTGGCCGGCACCCCGGCCGCTGCGGAGACCGAGCAATGAACGACGACACCCGCCGTGCACCCCGCCGCGAGGTGGCCGACCAGGTGCCGGTGACCGACATGATGGCCGAGGCGGTGATCGGCCGGCTGGGCAATGTGTCCGAAACCGGCATGCTGATGATCTGTTCGGTGCCGATGACGCCGGAGGCGCTGTATCAGTTCCGCTTCGCCATCCAGGGTCCCCAGGGCCAGCCGGTGCAGGTGGACGTGGGCGCGCACCTGCTGTGGAACGAGCACAGCAACGCGCCGGGCCAGTCGTGGGCGGGTTTCCGCTTCCTGACCCTGAGCCGCGAGCACCGCGAACAGCTGCGCGCTTGGATCGCCGAGGAATCTTCGGCGGTGTGAGTGCCGGTTCCGGCACAGCGCGCACGGGCTGATTGCGGCAGAATCAGGGGCTGCATTCCGCACTGCCCTGTGAGCCTCCGCGATGAACCAGCCCGACCTCGCCGCCCTGTATTCCCATCATGTCCGCGTGCTGTGCCAACGCGCCGACGAGGCGCTGGCGCGCGGCGGCTTCGACCACCTGGTGATTCCCAGCGGCACGCTGCATTACCAGGCCTTCGACGACCGCGATTACCCGTATGCGGTGAGCCCGAACTTCAAGGCCTGGCTGCCGCTGACCAAGGTGCCCAACAGCTGGGTGGTGTACACGCCGGGCCAGCGCCCGAAGGTGATCTTCCACCAGCCGTTCGATTACTGGCACGTGGTGCCGGATGCGCCGAACGGTTGGTGGGTGGACCATTTCGACATCGAGATCATCCGCACGCCGGACGAGGCGCTGGCGCTGCTGCCGCGCGATGCGGCGCGCTGCGCGATCCTGGGCGAGCCGCAGAGCGCGCTGGGCGCGTTTGCGCCGAACAATCCCGAGCCGGTCATCCACTACCTGGACTGGCACCGGGCGTACAAGACGGCGTATGAAATCGCGCTGATGCGCCAGGCCCAGCAGCTGGGCGTGCGCGGCCACCGCGCGGCGGAGGCTGCGTTCCGTGCCGGTGCCAGCGAGTTCGAGATCCACATGGCCTACTGCCGCGCGGTCGGCCAGGATGCCAATGAACTGCCCTACGGCAACATCATCGGGCTGAACGAACACGCTGCGGTGCTGCATTACACCGACCTGGGCCGCAGCGCGCCGCAGCCGCTGCGCAGCTTCCTGATCGACGCCGGCGCCAGCGCGTACGGCTATGCCAGCGACATCACGCGCACGTATGCGGCCGCGGGCCACAACGAGTTCCAGGCGATGATCGATGCGGTGGACGCGGCCCAGCAGACGATGGGTGCCGGCGTGCGCGCGGGCGCGGATTACAAGCAGCTGCACATCGATGCGCATCTGTCGCTGATGGGCATCCTGAAGGATTTCGGCGTGCTGAAGGTCTCGCCGGAAGCGGCGCTGGCTACCGGCGTCAGCGCGGCCTTCTTCCCGCACGGCCTGGGCCACCTGATCGGGCTGCAGGTCCACGACGTGGCCGGCTTCGCTGCCAGCGACCGCGGCGGCCGCGTCGAGCGCCCGCAGGGCCACCCGTACCTGCGCCTGACCCGCGCCCTGGAACCGGGCATGGTGGTCACCATCGAACCGGGCGTGTACTTCATCGACATGCTGCTGGACGAAGTGAAGCAGCGCGGCCAGGGCGACAGCATCGACTGGGCTCGCGTGGACTTCTTCCGGCCTTACGGTGGCATCCGCATTGAAGATGAAGTGCTGTGCACCGACGGCGATGCGGACAACCTGACCCGGCCGGAGTTTGCGAAGGCCTGATGGTCGTTGACACCGTGTTGTGCAGCCGGGCTGTTGCCCGGCTGCTTCATGCATTTGGGCGAAAAGCCGGTGCGCATCGCATGGCCTGAGCTGGGCCGGCGGGTGCGGGTTTGCGGGACACGCCGTGAATCCGTCCATGGAGGCTTGTAGAAAACATCCATGTTTTCTACAGTCCCGCAAACC
>NZ_JASCOP010000090.1:0-17805 GCF_029959395.1 Stenotrophomonas sp. PS02300 | reverse complement strand
TTTTTCTCGGATTATATTATAATATTGCGTTTGGGTCGGGGCGAACGGGGCCGCCGCTACCCAGTGGGCCGTTCCGGCCCACTGAAAACGGGCCCGGAACCGGGCCCGTTTTTTTTAACCCGCACCAAAGGAATGACCCGATGCACACCCGCACCCGTCGTACCTCGCTGTCGCTGCTGCCGCTGGCCTTGGCGCTCTCGCTGGCCCCGCTCGCACATGCCACCGATGCCCAGGCCCCCGATGGCCCGCGCGCCCTGCCCGGCTCGTTGCCGCTGATTCCCGCCCCCGCCCAGCTGCAACGCCTTGAGGGCGCGGGCTACACCGTCACTTCCACGACCGCGCTGCGCGCGCAGGGCGCGGCCGCCCAGCGCGTGGCCGGCCTGTTCGCGACCCAGCTGCAGCACAGCGGCGGTCCGACCCTGGTCGTGGCCACCGCACGCGGCAATGACGGTATCCGCTTCGTGCTCGACGCTACCCTGAAGACCGGTGCGGAGGGTTACCAGCTGCGCAGCGATGCGCGCGGCGTGACCGTGCAGGCCGCCACCGAAGCGGGCCTGTTCTATGGCGCGGCCACCCTGTCGCAGCTGCTCACCGGCGGCAGCAACGGTGTCGTGCCGGCACTGAAGATCGACGATGCGCCGCGTTTCACCTGGCGCGGGCTGATGCTCGATTCGGCGCGCCACTTCCAGAGCCTGGACGAGATCAAGCGCGTGCTCGACGCGATGGCCGAACAGAAGCTCAACACCTTCCATTGGCATCTCACCGATGACCAGGGCTGGCGCATGGAGATCAAGCGCTACCCGAAACTTACCGGTGTCGGCAGCTGCCGCATCCCGGCCGGCGATGGCGGCCGCGATCCGGCCACCGGCGCGCCGCGACCCTACTGCGGTTTCTACACGCAGGACCAGATCCGCGAGGTGATCGCCTACGCCGCCGCGCGCCACATCCAGGTGATTCCGGAAATAGACGTGCCCGGCCATGCCACGGCCGCCATTGCCGCCTACCCCGAACTCGGCACGATCGATACGCCACTGCAGCCGCTGAGCGAATGGGGCGTGTTCCCGAACCTGTTCAACACCGAGGAGAGCACGTTCCAGTTCCTGGAGAACGTGCTCGAAGAGGTCATCGAACTGTTCCCCGCCAAGTACGTCCACGTCGGCGGCGACGAAGCAGTCAAGGACCAGTGGGAGGCCAGCCCGCGCGTGCAGGAACGCATGCGCGAAGTGGGCGCGGGCACTGAAAATGAAATGCAGGCGCACCTGATCAAGCGCCTGGAGAAGTTCCTGGAGCAGCACGACCGCCGCCTGATCGGGTGGGATGAAATCCTAGAAGGCGGCCTGCCGCCGGAAGCCACGGTGATGTCCTGGCGCGGTACCGAGGGTGGCCTCAAGGCCGCCAGCGAAGGCCACGACGTGGTGATGTCGCCAGTCACCGACATGTACATGGACTACCTGCAGACCAACTCGGAGAACGAGCCGCCGGGTCGCCCGCTGACCACCCCGCTGGCCCGCGTGTATGGCTTCGAGCCGGTGCCGGATGCCTTGGCCAGGGACAAGGAGCAGCACATCCTCGGCCTGCAGGCCAACATGTTCACCGAGCACACCCGCAGCGTCGCCCGGCTGCACCACAACGTGTTCCCGCGCCTTGCCGCGGTGGCCGAAACCGGCTGGACGCCGCGTGACCGCCGCAACTTCGCCGATTTCCTGGCCCGGCTGCCCTCGCAGCTGCAGCGCTGGCAGGCGATGGGCATCGCGTATGCGCAGACGCCGTTCGAAGTGGAAGCCGATGTCACCGACGACCGCAAGGCCGGCACCGCCACGCTGGCCCTGCGCAACCCGCTCAACTATGAAATCCGCTACAGCGTGGATGGCAGCGCGGTCACCGCGCAGTCGCCGCGCTACGACGCGCCGCTGACCCGGCCGCTTCCGGTGGGCGTACAGGCCGCGACCTTCTTCAATGGGCAGGCACTGGCCAAGGCGGCGAGCCGCTTCGACATCACCGCGCAGTCACTGCTGAGCCGCAACGACGAGCATCTGGCGATGTGTCCGGGCGAAGGCAAGCTGCTGCTGCGGCTGGAGGACGATGGCCCAGCCGACGGCCAGCGCGCGATCTTCAACGTGAACATCTTCAACCCGTGCTGGCTGTGGGAAGGCGCGGATGTGGAGGGCATTGCGAAGCTGCGGGTACGCGCGGGGCAGATTCCGTATTACTTCCAGCTGGCCCACGACGAGCCGCAGCGGCGCTTCGTGCCGGCGCGCAGCGCACACGGCGAGATGGACATCCTCAACGCGCAGTGCGATGGCAAGCCGCTGGCCAGCGTGCCGCTGCCGGCCACGCCCGGTGCCGATGGTTTCATCACGCTGGAAGCGGCGCTGCCGCGTTCGCTGAAGGGCCGCCAGGACCTGTGCGTGCGCTTCACCGGTGACACCCGGCCCACCATGTGGGTGCTGGACACGCTGGAGCTGGTACCGCGTTGATGATGAGAGGGTGCCGGCCCACAGCCGGCACCCTCGTTGGAGGAATGGGTAGGGTCGGTTCCCAAACGACCGCAGTGAACGTATCAACGCCCGGTAACGCATGACCTGCAACGAAGCAAACGCCGTTGTCGTTGCTTGCAATGCGTTACCGGGGTTACAACCGTTATCGGCGGTCGTTTGGGAACCGACCCTACCCCGATCAGCCTTTCATCCGAATGAGCAGGTCACGGAGCGGCGTGAACACCATCGCCATGCCCGCGACCACGCCGACGCTGTTGGCCAGCGCATCCATCGGGTCGGCCATGCGGTCGGTGGTCAGTGCGCCCTGCAGGAACTCAATGCCCACGCCCAGCAGCACCAGCCCGGCGCCGGCCCACAGCAGCGCCGCGCGCGTGCGGTAGATCTGCACCGCCGCCGAGGCCAGCAGGAAGTACGCCAGGAAATGCTCGACCTTGTCGCTGTTCTGCGGCAATGCCAGCGGCGGTGGCGGGATCAGGCAGACCACGATCGTCACCACGATCGCCAGCCACCACAGCCCCAGCCACACGCGCGGGAAGCGCAGCGGCTTCAGCATGCCGGCTGCGGTCATCTCAGAGCCGCCAGGTCAGGTCGCCCAGCAGGAACGCCGGGTCGAAATCCACGTCGCGCTGGAAGCCCATCACCTGGAAGAGCTCGCCCATCTCGCTGGGCAGGGTGAGCTTCTTGACCTGGTCGCGCAGGCGCAGCTTGCCGATCTCGTCGGCTCGCTCCTCGGCCATGGCCAGCAACCCATCCAGGCCATTGCCGAGCAGGAAGCTGGACTGGGTGCAGTAGCCGGCCAGCTCGAAACCCGCATGCGTGCCAGCCTCGGCCAGCGCGGTGAAATCCACCGACGCGGTCAGGTCCTGCAGGCCCGGCCACAGGAACACGTCGTTGTGCACGTGGTGGCGGTAGAAGGCGCGCACGGTGCCGTCGTCGCGGTCATCGCGGTAGTACTCGTTGCGCGGGTAGCCATAATCGACGAACAGCATCGCGCCGCGTTTCAGCCCGCCAGCCACCGCCTGGATCCAGTACGGCAGGTGCGGCAGCAGCTCGGAACGGTAGCCATCGGCGAACGGCTTTTCCCGGTAGCGCTCCAGGTGCCGCACGGCCGAGGTCAGCATGGCGTCGGCCGGCTGCGCGCCGCGGATGAAGCGTCCGTCGGCATCCAGCTCCACGGTTTCCTCATAGACCATGCCGTCGCGCGCAAGGAAGCGCGGGGTCGGCAGGGCGTCGATCACTTCGTTGGCGAACACCACGCCGTCCCAGTCATCGTCGAACGGGCCGTCCAGCCATTCCACCAGGGCAAACAGCGGCGGCACCAGCGCCTTTTCCAGGCGCTCGCGCTGGCGCTCGCGCAGGTCTGCGCTGGGTTCCAGGATCGCGTAGCGCTCCGGCAGCGCATCCAGTTCCAGCATGCGCTTGAGCAGGATCTCGGCGAACGCGCCGCTGCCGCCACCCAGTTCCAGGAAGCGTGCCTGCGGGCCCAGCTGCTGCATCACCGGGGCGATGGCGTTGGCCAGGGTGGCGGTGAACAGCGGGCCCAGCTCCGGGGCGGTGGTGAAATCGCCATCCGCACCGAACTTGCTGGCGCCGGCGCTGTAATAGCCCCAGCCTGGCGCATACAGGCTCAGTTCCATGAACCGGGCAAACGGCATGGCGCCGCCGTTGGCGAGGATTTCCGCGCGCAGGGCGGCGGCCAGTTCGTCGCTGTGGGCCAGGGCGTCGGCATCGGGCGTGGGCAGGGAAGAATGCATGGTGCGGGCGATTGCGGTGACAATGCACAGCATAGCCGAGCAGGAAGGAGCCCCGATGACCGCCACCACACCCGTCGTGCTGATCACCGGCAGTGCGCGCCGGATCGGCGCGGCCATTGCCCGCCAGTTCCATTCGTGCGGCTGGTCGGTGGTGCTGCATGCGCACACCTCCACCGCCGAGCTGCAGCAGATGGCCTTCGACCTGGACATGCTGCGCCCCGGCAGCGTGCTGGCCCTGCAGGCCGACCTGCGCGACGCGCAGGCCCTGCCGGACCTCGTGGAACAGACCGTGGCCCAGTTCGGGCGGCTGGATGCGCTGGTCAACAACGCCTCCAACTTCTACCCCACCCTGCTCGGCCAGATCACCGCCGACCAGTGGGACGACCTGTTCGCGGTGAACGCCCGCGCGCCGCTGCTGCTGGCCCAGGCCGCCGCGCCGCAGCTGCGCCGCCACCAGGGCTGCATCGTCAACCTCACCGACCTGCACGGCACCCAGCCGATGCGCGACCACCCGGTCTACGCCGCGGCCAAGGCCGCGCTGGAAATGATCACCCGTTCGCTGGCGCTGGAACTGGCGCCGAAGGTCCGGGTCAACGCGGTGGCGCCGGGCGCGATCCTGTGGCCCGAGCAGGGCAAGGATGATTTCGCCCAGCAGGCGCTGCTGGCGCGGACCCCATTGGGCCGCACCGGCACGGTGGATGAGATCGCCGAGGCGGTGTACTGGTTGGTCAACGACGCCCCGTTCGTGACCGGGCACACGTTGCGGGTGGATGGCGGCCGGCAGTTGACCTGATGGGGGCATTGGTTGGTTGATCCGGATCCCAATGGGCCCGTACCAATTCGTAGCCCCGGCCGTTGGCCGGACACCGCGCGCAGCGCGGCCCAAGCGTCCGGAGCCCGAAATGCGGTCGGTTGCGACCATGCGCCCGGGTGTGCAACCAAAACGAAACCGTGCATCAGACGTCGTGAACGCCTGACGGGCTTCTTCGGAACGTGTAAACGCCGGGGTGTTGACCGCGTGCGTTATGTAAACGCCTCCGGACGCTTGGGCCGCGCTACGCGCGGTGTCCGGCCAACGGCCGGGGCTACGAATTGTTACGTAACGTCCGGAAATTCCGACCAATCAACCATGGGCACCATTGTTTACCCCAGTTCCACGACCTCGAACACGTCGCCGAACTGTTTGTGCGCCCGCCACAACGTGGCCAGGTCCAGGCCGCTGACCGGGTCGATGAAGTCCGGCGCGATATCCGCCAACGGCTTGAGCACGAAGGCGTGCTTCAGCTCCGGGCGCGGAATCCGCAGGTGCCCCGGCCCTTCCACGATCAGGTCGCCGTAGAACACCACGTCGATGTCCAGTGTCCGGTCGCTGAAACGCGGCCCGCTGCGGTCCCGCCCATGGGCGTCTTCCACGTCATGCAGCCACTGGTCCAGGGCCTCCAGCGGCTCGTCGGTCTCGATCGCCACCGCGTTGTTGAGGAAGGCCGGGCCGTCGAAGCCCACGGCGGCGGTGCGGTAGGCCGGGGAGACCCGGATATCGCCGAAACGCCCGCGCAGCGCGGCCACCGCAGCGTGAAGATGCTGCTGCGGTTGCAGGTTGCTGCCCAGGCTCAGGAGCACAGTGGTCATGGTATTCAGCGTACGTGGGGCGAATCCACACGGGGCCAACAGGGGCTCCGCATAGAATCGGGGTGCACATCATAGGACACCGACATGACCTATTGCGTCGGCATTGCGGTGGATGAGGGCCTTGTCTTCGCCGCCGATACCCGTACCAACGCGTCGCTGGACGACGTACGCGTGCACCGCAAGCTGCACGAATTCGAGTTTCCCGGCGAGGCCGCCTTCGTGATCATGGCCGCCGGCAACCTGGCCACCACCCAGCTGCTGATCTCGCGGCTGCACCGCGACGTGGAGGAACAGCGGCCGGAGAACCTGCGCGCCTACCGGCACCTGTTCGAGGTGGCCGAGTACGTGGGCCGGGTGCTGGTGGACAGCCAGGTCAAATGCAGCAACCCGGAACACGGCCATGACGGGGTCAACACCCAGGCGACCCTGATCCTGGGCGGCCAGGTCGGCGGTGAACACCCGGGCATGTACATGATCTACCCGCTGGGCAACGCGATTGCCGCCTCGCCGGAAACGCCCTTCCTGCAGATCGGCGAATCCAAGTACGGCAAGCCGATCCTGGACCGCATCATCCGCCCGCAGACCCGGCTGGACGATGCGGCGCGCACGGCGATCGTGTCGCTGGATTCGACCATCCGTTCCAACCTGTCGGTGGGCCTGCCGGTCGACCTGGTGCTGCTGCGCGCCGGCGACCTGCGCATCAGCCACCGCATGCGCCTGGCCGGCGACAGCCCGCTGTACGCCGAAATCCATGGCAACTGGTCGCGCCGGCTGGAACACGCCGTGGCCAGCCTGCCCAGCTTCCCCTGGGAAGATGGGTAGGCGCGCCCTACCCCGCAAGCGCCTCGGCCACCGAACGGAACACCTGCTGCATTTCCAGCGGCTTGCGCAGCACGTGCACCTCGACACCGTCCGGGAAGGTTTCCAGCGGTACCGGAACCTCGGCGTCTTCCAGCACCAGCGCCGGGCCGCGATAGCCCAGCGCGGCCATCTCATCGAGCAGGTGGCTGGCTGAAAGCAGCTTGGCCCCGGCATCGGCGATCACCAGCGCCGGCATCGCCTCCTGCTGCATCCAGCGCAGCGCGGCACCGCCATCGGAGGCCAGCTGCAGGTGGTAGCCCTGGCTGGACAACGCATTGCCCAGCAGCGACAGCCGGGTGGCTTCGCCATCGACCACCAGGATCGACTGCCCGGTACCGGCCGCTATCGGCTGTGCCTGCGGGACCGTATCGACCGGTTCCTCGCGCATCGGCAGCCGCAGTTCGAACCGACTGCCCACGCCCGGCGTGCTTTCCACCCGGATGCTGCCCTGGGCGCCTTCGACGATGCGCTTGCAGGAGATCAGCCCCAGGCCGGTGCCGTTGGCCTTGGTGGTGAAGAACGGATTGAACAGGTGCGCCAGCACCTCGGCGCTCATGCCCACGCCTTCGTCGGTCACCGAGATGCGCAGCCAGTCCTGGCCGTGCACATCCGGGTCGGCCGCCGCGCGCAGGGTGAGGCGCCCGCCATTGGGCATGGCCTGGATCGCGTTGAGCGCCAGGTTCAGCAGCACCTGCTGCAGCTCGGTGTAGTTGGCATCCACCGCCAGGGCCGGGTCGTCCACGTCCAGGTGCAGGCTCACCTGCGCCGGCAGAGTACTGCGCAGCAGCAGTTCCATCGCCTCGAACAGATGGGCGATCTGGATCCGCTCGCTCGGGCTGCGCGAGCCACGCACGAATGACAGCATGGATTCGGCCATTTCATGCCCGCGCCGGCCACATTCGGCGATCACGTCGGCCAGGTGGTGCAGCTGCGGATCGTCGGTGCGGGCCTTCAGCAGCTCGGGCATGATCAGCAGCGGCTGCAGGATGTTGCGCAGGTCGTGGCTGAGCCCGGCAGCCAGCAGCGACAGGCTTTCCAGCCGCTGCGCACGCATCAGCTCAGCTTCAACCCGCTGGCGGTCGATGGTGCCACGTGCCTCGCGCACGGCGCGCGCCACCGCCGAAGGCAGCCGCGCCGGCTGGTGCTTGATGATGTAATCGTTGGCGCCCTGGTGCAGCGCGGCCACGGCATTCTCTTCGCCGATCGTGCCCGACACGAAGATGAAGGGCACGTCCGGGTGCCAACCGCGCACGATTTCGAGCGCCTGGTTGCCGGAAAAACCGGGCATGGCCAGGTCGGACAGCACGATGTCCGGCGCGAACCGCAGCAGCGCATCGCGCAGTTCGGCGGCGGTCTCCACCCGCTCGAAGCTGGCCTCCAGCCCGGCGTCGAGCATCTGCCCGCACATGAGCTCGGCATCTTCGGGCGAATCCTCCACCAGCAGGATGCGCAGGTGTCCCAGCGAGGGGCCGGTGAGCGGCATGGGTTATTCGACCTCCGGAGCCTGGTTGATCAGCGCCCAGAACTTGCCGAGCGTCTGCACGGCACCGAAGAACTGGTCCACGTCCACCGGTTTGACCACATAGGCATTGACGCCCAGGTCCCAGCTGCGGGCCAGGTCGCTCTCCTCGCGCGAGGACGACAGGATCACCACCGGCAGCCGCTTGAGCTCCTCGGCACTGCGGATCTGGCGCAGCACTTCCAGCCCGTCCATGCGCGGCATCTTGATATCCAGCAGCAGCACCGCCGGCAGGCCTTCCTCGCGGTTGGCGAAGGCACCGCGGCGCAGCAGGTAGTCCATCGCTTCCACGCCGTCCTCGACGTGCACGATGGGGTTGGCCAGGCGCGCTTCCTTCAGGGCATCGATGGCCATTTCAGCATCGGCGGGGCTGTCCTCGGCAAGCAGGATGGTGCGGAGAGCGGTCATGCGACGGGGCCTTTGTTGTTGAGTGCGTCGAGGGAGGAAGGAAGAAGGAAGTGGAACGTGGCGCCCTGGTCCACCGCCGCTTCGGCCCAGATGCGGCCGCCGTGGCGGGCGAGCACCCGGCGCACGCTGGCCAGGCCGATGCCGGTGCCGGAATACTCGCTGGCCTTGTGCAGGCGCTGGAACACGCCGAACAGCTTGTCGGCGTAGGCCATGTCGAAGCCGGCACCGTTGTCGCGCACGCTGAACAGGTGGCTGCCATCGGGCTGGCGTTCGTACTCCACCGCAATCCGCGCCGGATGGGCGTTGGCCGAGTACTTCACCGCGTTGCCGAGCAGGTTCAGCCACAGCTGCCGCATCATGTTGTCGTCGCAGACGAGGATCGGAAGCGGTGCAATCTTCCATTCGATGCGCCGCGCCGCGCCGCCGTGCTCGGCCTCGCTTTTCAGATTGGCATCCAGCAGCGCGCGGGTATCGGCCACCAGCGACTGCATGTCCACCGCCTGCAGGCGCATCGCCGCGCGCCCAAGCCGCGAGTAAACCAGGAGATCGTCGATCAACGTGGCCATCCGCCGCGCCGAGCCGGCGATGACGTCCAGGTAGTGCCGCGATTTTTCGTCCGCGTCCTCGCCGAGGTGCCGGGCCAGCTTGTCCGAGAAGCCGGCGACGTGGCGCAGCGGTGCGCGCAGGTCGTGCGACACCGAATAGCTGAAGGCTTCCAGCTCGCGGTTGACCTCCGATACCTGTTCCACCTTGCCTTCCAGCTGGCGGTTCAGTTCTTCCACGCGCTGCTGCACGGCACGTTGCACGGTGACGTCGGTGACCGTCATCAGCACCACTTCATCGTCGCGGTCCGGCAGCGGCATGCGCCGGGCGTTGATCAGCATGGTGCGCACCTGGTCATCATCGGTGCGCTGTTCGTGCTCGAAGTCCCACAGTTCGCGACCACGCAGCAGCACGTCCATCAACCGCTGCTGCACCGCCGGATCGCTCCAGGCACCCTCGCCCAGCGTTTCCAGGGCGCGGCCGTCGGTGGTCGCGTCGTCATGCAGTCCATACAACTCCGAGAACGCCGGGTTGTGCAGCTGCACCTTCAGTTCGCGGTCAAGCAGCACGATCGGCTCCCGCACGGTGTGCAGCACCGATGCCGCACGTGCCGAGGCGCGCCGCGTGGCACGTTCGGCGGTGGCGCGGTGCAGGATCTGCCGATGCAACAGCCACAACACCAGGCCGAGCAGCAGCAGCTGGACGACCAGCGCGGCCCACGAGACCAGCTCGCCCTGCCGTTGCTGCTGGGCGAACACGGCCGAACGCTGGGCCAGCAGTTCTTCCTCGCGGTCCTGCAGTTCCTCGATCAGGCCGCGGATCGGATAGCGGGTGGTCAGGTCCTGTACCAGTTGGCGCTGGTCGCCGTCGGGGCTGGAACGGGCCAGCTCGGCGGCCAGTTCCATGCGCCGGTCCAGCAGCGACTGGATGCGGCCGATGCGCACCAGCTGTTCGGGATTGTCGCGGGTCAGCTCGGTCAGCCGCGCCAGCCGTGCCGGAATGTGGCGGGCCTGGCCAAGCCGCTCGCGCAGCCCGGGCGCATCGATGCCCTTGGACAGCGTCAGCGCCGCCGATTCCACGTCGCGCACGTCCGCCTGCAACTGATACACGGCGACGCCGACGTCCTGGGTGTGGGTCACCCAGCGCATCGCGTCGAGGTTCTCGTCGGAGAGTCGGCGCAGGGTCAGCCATGGCACCACGATGATGGCCACGGCCGCGAGGCCGAGGGCCGGCAACCGCCAGCGGTCCCAGAGTTCATCACTGAAAACCAGTGCCATAGACCCTCGTTGGCTTGCATGCTCCCCCTCCCCGCCGGTACGCCCCGATCCAGGAGCGACGCCGACAGGGGCGAAGTCCTGAATATACTCCACACCAACGTGAATACGGGACAGGACCGGACAGCGGCGCCGTCCATGAAAAAGGGCGCGCCTGACGGCGCGCCCCGGTGTCTGTGCAGGTGCTGTCGCGGATCAGCGCTTGGCAGCGGCCGCGGAGACCTTCAGTGCACTGGCGTCGACACTCTTGACGCCCTTGATCATCTTGGCCTTGGCAACGGCATTGTCATGCTCGGCCTTGGTCGCCACGGTGCCCGACAGCGATACCACGCCATTCACGGTTTCCACCTTTACTTCAGTGCCGGGAACCTTGCTGCTGGCCAGCAGGTCACTCTTGACCTTGGTGGTGATCCAAGTGTCGGTGACCGGCTCGTCCGAATCATGCATGTCCGCATGGGTCATGGCAGCCTTGTCGGTGGTCTTCGGCGGATCCTTGGCCATGGCCGCCGAGGTGCCCAGCAGCATGCCGAAAGCGAGCGAAGCAGCAAGCAGATTACGGGTAGTGTTGGTCATGTGCGGTGTCTCCCTGGTTAGTGGGCCCAGTGTCGGCGGCGAGGCGTGGACAGCACGTCGCTGCAAGATCACGTTGCCGTGAACCGCTCAGGTTCAACCCCAACAGTTCAGGTTTCCGCACTGCATCATTTGCAATTATTCTTACGCGACACAACGCATCAGGTGCACACATGGCGACGATCGCGCAGGTGGGATTGATCGGATACGGGCTGGCTGGAAGCGTTTTCCACGCGCCACTGATCCAGCACACGCCGGGCCTGGCCCTGCACAGCATCGTCAGTTCGCAACGCGAGCGGCTGCTGCGCAGCTTCACCGATGTGCACATCCACGCGGACGTGGCGCCGCTGCTGGCCGACCCGGCGGTGGATGCGGTGGTGATCGCCACGCCCAATGAACAGCACGCACCGCTGGCACTGGCAGCATTGCGTGCGGGCAAGCATGTGCTGGTCGACAAGCCGTTTGCCTTGAGCACGGCCGAAGCGGAGGCGGTAGTCGATGCCGCGCGCGAGGCCGGGCGCGTGGTGTGCGTGTTCCAGAACCGGCGCTACGACGCCGACTTCCTCACGCTGCGCGGCCTGCTGGCGGCAGGCACGCTGGGACGCATCGCGGAAGTCCATTCGCACTTCGACCGCTACCGCCCGCAGGTGCGCGACCGCTGGCGCGAGAGCGATGCACCGGGCAGCGGATTGTGGATGGACCTGGGCCCGCACCTGCTGGACCAGATGCTGCAGCTGTTCGGCTGGCCCGAGGCGATCAGCGCCGACATCACCGCGCAGCGCGACGGTGCGCGCAGCGACGATTACTTCCATGCAGTGCTGCACTACCCTGCGATGCGCGCGATCGTGCACGCCGGTTCGCTGGTGGTCGCGTCGGCACCGCGCTTTGCCGTGCATGGCAGCGACGGCAGTTACCTCAAGGAGGGGCTGGACGTGCAGGAAGACCAGCTGCGCCAAGGCATCGCCCCCGGCGCACCAGGCTGGGGCCTGGACCCGCAGCATGGGCAGCGGGTGCAGGTGGATGCCGAAGGGAAGGTACGTCGCCACAGCGTGGACAACGCCGTGGGCGATTACCGGCGGTTCTACGCGGCGTTCCGCGATGCGCTACTCGGCGAAGGCCAAGCACCCGTCAGTACTGAAGAAGCATTGCAACTGATGCGGCTGCTTGAAGCAGGCCGCGAAAGCGCCGACAGCGGCCGGCGCGTGGATCTTCGGTAACCTATTCCTTCACCATCGCGTGGCCGCCGAACTGGTTGCGCAGTGCGGAGAGCATGCGGTCGCTGAAGGAATTCTTTTCGCGTGAGCGCAACCGTTCCAGCAGCGACAGGGTGATCACCGGCGCGGACACGTCCAGGTCGATGGCTTCGGCCACGGTCCAGCGGCCTTCGCCGGAATCGGGCACGAACGGCGCGATGCCATCCAGCTGCGGGTTGCGGGCCAACGCGTCGGCACTCAGGTCCAGCAGCCAGGACCGCACCACGCTGCCGTGCTGCCAGGCCGCTGCGACCTGGCCCAGGTCCAGGTTGAACTCGGTCTTGCGCTGCATCAGCGCGAAGCCTTCGGCGTAGGCCTGCATCATTCCGTACTCGATGCCGTTGTGGACCATCTTGCAGAAGTGCCCTGCCCCGCTCGGCCCCGCGTGGACCCAGCCGCGATCCTCGGCCGGGGCCAGGGTGCGGAAGATCGCACCGACGCGCTCGACGGCCGCGGCATCGCCACCGATCATCAGGCTGTAGCCTTCCTGCAGGCCCCACACGCCACCGCTGGTGCCGCAGTCGAGGTAGGTCACGTCTTCCTCGAGCAGCTGCGTGGCACGGCGCATCGAATCCTTGTAGTACGAGTTGCCGCCGTCGATCACCACGTCGCCCTCGGACAGGTGCGGCGACAACGCGGCCAGGGTCTGGTCGACCACCTCGCCGGCCGGCACCATCAGCCACACCACGCGCGGCACCGACAGTTTCGCCAGTGCTTCGGCCGCCGTTGCGCTCACTTCGAAGCCACGCGCGGCCGCGCTGGTGCGGGCCGCTTCACCGGGGTCCACGCCGATCACGCGGTGGCCGCCGCGGTGCAGCCGCTCGGCCATGTTGGCGCCCATGCGCCCCAGTCCAATCATTGCAATTTCCATGACTCACCTTTGCTCGGGTTGCGAATACGTTGACGCTGCGGCGCACTGCTGGAGCTGCGTCTGGATCCAGCGGTGGTACAGCGTGGTATGCAGGTTGTGCAGGCCCAGCTCGAACGCGAACGGCGTGCGTGGATTGCGGTCGAGCAGGCGTGCGATGTGATAGCCCACCGGACGTATACCGCGTGGGTGCACATAAATCACGAACTCCCGGTAGAACGGATCGTCCAGCAGCGCGTCCAGTTCAGCCAGCAGCGGTTGCTGGTCGGCCGGCAACGCGGCGCGCAGCGCCGGGTCGCGCTCGGCCAGCAGCCGTTCGAAGCGACGCAGCCCGGGCCCCGGCATGCGCCCGGCCACCTCCCAGATGCGCCGGTTGATGCGGTCGTAGTAGGCAAAGCCCTCGTGCACGCGCAGCGCCTCGGCGGCTGCCTCGCCCACATCGACGATGACGAAGTTCTCGGCCTGGTTGTTGATGTCGTCCAGGTACACCGGTTCGAACACATGCTCGATGAAGCCCGGCGCGCCGACGAACGCCTGGCGCCCGCGCCGCGAGGTCCGCACTGCCTTGCCGTCGGCGAAGAACTCGCCGGCGTGGTGGCCGAGCAGGATGCTGTCGGTGTCGTGCAGGGTCAGGAAGGTACCGATCGACAGTTCGCCGGGGGTGAACGCTGTATCGAACGCGGCATCGCCATAGAGCTCGCGCTGGGTGGCCAGCTGCGCCACCTGCCGGCCGACACCGCATTCGCTGCGCACCCGGCCGGCATAGAAGGCCTGCACGGCCGCGCTGTTGGACCCCTGCGGGCGGTAGCCGCGGCCGAAGCTGCGGAAGCCCTCCCAGCCCTGCGCGCGTGCACCGCCCGGGCCAAAGCCGATCCAGCCCAGCTGCAGCGCCGAAAAACGGTAACCGGGGTTGTCCTGCAGCCGCGTGGCGGCGCGGCGGGTGGCCTTGCCCAGCTCGAAGGCGTAGGCGCAGACGGTCGCCGGATCGTCCAGCAGGGTCTGCAGGAAGCGCTCGCGCTGCGCGGCGGGCCATGCACGCGGCAGCTGCACGCGCAGGTCGCCGGCCGCCTGCGCCTGGGGCAGGTCGGCCCGTTCGCAGACGGGGCCGCCGTGCACGCGCGGCGCGGCGATGGCGGCGTCCTGGAGCTGCCAGCCAAGGCGTTCGATCAGCGTCTGCACGCAGCTGCCCGGGTCGGTGCGCCCCTCCGCGGCCGGAAGCAGGCCCAGCGTCAGGGCCAGCAGCACGCCCACGGCGCGCGTTCGGCGCGTTGGATGGAAGCCCCTGCGCGGCATGCTCCGCGTCCGCTCAGTGCGCAGCGCCTGGCGTGTCGGCGGCGGGGATCGGCGTCGGCGTGGCCGGCGGTTCCGGCGCCGGCGGCACGTGTGCAGGCTCGGAGACGGGCGCTGCCGGTACTGGCGGAACCGGCGGAACCGGCGCGGCGGGTGCCGGCTCGGGCGTGCTGGCCTTGGCTGCCGGCAGGTACTGCTGCAGGCGGGTGAAGAAGCGACGGTAGAAGTCGCCGTCCTGCACGGTGCTGCTGGCCACCTTCACCAGCGAATCGTCATTGCTGCCGAATGGCAGCGATACCGACCCCAGCGCGCCCACGCCCACGCTGGCCGAGGTGGGGCTCTTCTTCAACGCATAGCGGTCCTGCACGGCACTGATGAACACCAGCGCCTCGTCGCCGCGCGCCGCACACGAGACGCGCAGCACCAGCTGCTCGTGCTCATCCTCGCGTGGCTGGAAATTCTTGTTGCCTTCCACCGCGTCCGGATCGGCGCGGGCAATCGCGTAACCCTGGCTCAGCAGCGTGCGCCGTGCCGCCTCGCAGGCCTGCGCCGGGGTGCCCGGCACGCTGCGCGAGTACATGTCGCCCGAATCGAAGGATTCACGCAGCAGCGTGCTGTCGGCCGCGCGGCCGCCGCAGGCGCTGAGGGTCACGGCCAGCAGGCTGGCCGCCAGTGCATGGGAAGGCCGCATGGGCGCTCCTGCAGGAGGGGATCGCCCGAGCATAGGCCCGGTGGCGTATGCGTGGGGTCTAAACGCGAAGGGCCGGCGTTTCCGCCGGCCCTCCGTTTTTACTTGGTTCACCCGGTCAGTCGGCCCAGCGGCCTGCCGCGGTCGACTGCGGCAGCACCTGCGCCGACAACGGGCGGTCTTCGGCCAGCAGGTTCACCGCATCGGCCAGGATCGCGGCCGACTCGCGCAGCAGCGGGTCCGGGCGCTTCTCGGCCGCCTTCTCGCGGGCGGCATCCTTGACGATGTCGCGCTCGTTGCCGGTCAGGCCATCATCGTTGCTGTCATCGGCCAGCGGGTCCAGGTCCAGGCCCAGTTCCTTGCGGGTGGCCTGGCGCTGCTTGCGCTGGGTTTCCTGGCGCTCGCGCTCGGTGCGGCGCTCGGCCTCGTTGAGCGAGATGTACTTCTTGGCCGCTTCGGTGCGGAACTGCTCCACATCCTCATTCCACCACTGGAATTCCTTGTCCGAGGCGATGCGCGAGGCATGCAGGGTTTCCAGCTTGGGCAGCAGCGGCCCGAAGTTGCCGTACTGGGTGTGCGGAACGGCAGCGATGCGGGTCCACGGCAGCGCGTTGTCGTAGGTGCTTTCACCGTACTCGGTGGCATCCACGCTGGCCGGGAAGGCCAGGTCCGGCACCACGCCCTTGTGCTGGGTGCTGCTGCCGCTGACGCGGAAGAACTGCGCGATGGTCAGCTTCACCTGGCCGAAGCGCTGGGCTTCGCCGCTCGGCCAACGGTCCAGGTCCACGATGTTCTGCACCGTGCCCTTGCCGAAGGTGGTTTCACCGATCACCAGCCCACGGCCGTAATCCTGGATGGCACCGGCGAAGATTTCCGAGGCCGAGGCCGAACCGCGGTTGATCAGCACGGCCAGCGGGCCGTCCCACGCCACTGCTTCGCTACGGTCGTTGTTGACCGTTACCCGGCCGCCGGATTCGCGCACCTGCACCACCGGGCCCTGTTCAATGAACAGGCCGGTGAGTTCGATCGCCTCATCCAGCGAGCCACCACCGTTGTTGCGCAGGTCCAGCACCACGCCATCGAGCTTGTCATTCTTGAAGCCGGCCAGCAGCTTGGCCACATCGCGCGTGGCCGAGGCGTAATCGGTCGCGTTGCGGCGGCGGCCTTCAAAGTCCTGGTAGAACGTGGGCAGCTTGATCACGCCGACCTTGCGCGCCGGCGCCCCATCCTTGGCCGGGATGGTGAGGGTTTCGCCCTTCGCGGCCTGCTCGGCCAGGCGCACCTTCTGCCGGGTCAGCACCAGCATGTGCGGCTTGCCGTCCACGCCTTCCTCGGCCGGAATGAATTCCAGCCGCACCTGGGTGTCCTTCTTGCCGCGGATCTTGGCCACCACGTCATCGATGCGCCAGCCGATCACATCCTCGACCGGACCCGACTTGCCCTGGCCCACGCCCACGATGCGGTCGCCCGGCTTGAGCGTGCCATTCACCGACGCCGGCCCACCGGCGATGATCTCGCGGATCACCACCATGTCGTCCTGGCGCTGCAGCTGCGCGCCGATGCCTTCCAGCGACAGCGACATGGCCTGGTTGAAGTTCTCGGCCGTGCGCGGGGTGAAGTAATCGGTGTGCGGATCGACCGCGCTGGTATAGGAGTTGAGGAAGAACTGGAACACGTCCTCGCCCTTCAGCTCATTGACCGACTTCTCCAGCTGCGCATAGCGCTTGTCCAGCGTCTTGCGGATGTCGGCCGGCTGCTTGCCGGCCAGCTTCAGGCGCAGCCAATCGTTCTTGACCGACTTGCGCCACAGGTCATCGAGTTCGGCGCTGCTGGCCGCCCACGGCACGTCCTTGCGGTCGTACTCGAAGCGCTCATCGCTGCTGAAATCGAAATCCTGCTTGAGCAGTTTGCGCGCGTAACCCACCCGCTCGCCCACCCGCTGCTTGTACACCGCGAACACCTGGAACGCCGGCTCCAGCTCACCGCCGCGGATGGCCGACGAAATGTTCGACTCGAACGGCGCGAACTTCGTGATGTCGGCCTGGGTGAAGAACTGCTTGCTGCCGTCCAGCGATTCCAGGTAACGCTTGAACACGTCCTTGGAGGTCGCCGCGTCCAGCGCGCGCGGCCGGTACGCATAGCGGCTGTCGGACAGCAGCCCGTACACCAGCTTGGAGGTCGTCACCTGGTCGGCTGTGGCCGCCGACGGCAGGGCCGGCGAATCGGCATAGGCAGCCAGCGCCAGCGGCGCGGTCAGCGCCAGGGCCATCAGGAATGCGGGGGCTTTGAATTTCATCGACTTGCTCATGGCACCTTGCCAACGGGGAGACTGCGTGCGGATCAGACCACACGACAGTGCCGAAAGTTGCGGGGTTTGTCATCCACCGCGTCAGAACGCGGATTTCCAGCCTAAACGGCGGCCTGTATCAAATTGTGAATGACGCGGAATTGCCGCGTGGAAAGGGGTTTACGGGCGAAACCGCGCGGCGGCCTGAACCATTCGGCGGTCGGCAGGCATTCAGGCCCCCGGGAAGCCGTGACGGTCTTCGATCAGGTTCATCGCGAGCGTGGAGGGCCCCGCCGCGGCCGGCAGGCCCCGGTGCAAATGTCCCCCGGCGTGGGGCGGGGGGCGCCCCCCCCCCCCGGGTGT
>NZ_JASCOP010000008.1:0-65443 GCF_029959395.1 Stenotrophomonas sp. PS02300 | reverse complement strand
CCCCCCCGCCCCCGCCCCCCCCCCCCCCGCCCCGCCGCCCCCCCCCCCCCCCGGGTGGTAGCCAGCTCGTTTCCTGTTGATGAGAGAACTGCCGCGTTGGCCTTCCCAACGCGGCAGTGGCACGCTCAGTCCGTAGCGAAAGCAGCTGCAGCCATCTTCTCCAGGTCGATGTACTGGGCCTTCTCCACGGTCACGCCGACTCCGTGTATCTCGCCGCCTTTGAACTCGCCAGGGGTCACGTACTCTTCGCTTACCGCATCGCCGCTGTCGCGCCCGATGCACAGGCCATCACCGGAAAGGGTGAACTTGCCGAGCTGGGTCTTCATTTCGCCCTCGGCCTCGACCTTGTCGTTCACATACAACCGGGTTTTCCCGGTGGACTCGCCGTTCTCGCCGGCACCAGTGCGCTCGAACTCCATGCCCAGCGTGTACTTCCCGGGCTTCAATTCGGTGGTGGAAACAAACTTCTGCTCCGGCTTGATGCCCAGGAAGTTGTACACGTAGTACAGCTTCCTGTTCTTGATGAACAGGCTGTGGCCACCAAAGCGGGAGCCGTGTGCAAAGATCACGCCGGAGCAGTCGGCGTCCGAGATCTCCACATCGGCCAGTATCTTGTAGGAGCGCCCGCGCACATTCACCGCCACCCCTTCCGGGACGGGCGAGGTACCTGGATAATAGATGTAGCGTTCGCGCGGAACTTCCGTGCTGGGCCGCTCGGTACCCAGCACTTCCGCGGCGGTGCGGTCATCGAGCGGCAGGACGTTGTTGGCGTCGGCTTCTTCGAACCACGCATCGATGAGAGCCTTGAGCTTCTCCGGGTGCTCCCCGGCCAGGTCCTTGGATTCGGACCGGTCCTCGTCGACGTTGTAGAGTTCCCACGCGTCCTTGTCGAAATGGCCCTTGCTGGTCAACGGTGCATGCACGGAGGCGGCCTTCCAGCCGTTTTCCCAGATCCCGCGCGTGCCGAGCATGGCGTAGTACTGCCGCTTCTTCTGCGTGGGCCCGTCCTTGTCGAACGAGTACTTCATCGACACCCCCGACAGCGGGTGCTGCTTGACGCCCCGGTAGGTGTCGGGCATCTGGATGCCGATCGACTCCAGGATGGTCGGCACCAGGTCCACCGCGTGGTGGTACTGGTTGCGGACCTCGCCCTTGGCCTTGATCCCCTTGGGCCAGTGGATCACCATCGGGCAGCAGGTGCCCCCGGCGTATTCCGAGTATCGCTTGAACATCTTGTAAGGCGCCGAGAAGGCCGCCGCCCAGCCGGTAGGGTAGTGGTTGTAGGTTTCCGGACCACCCAGCACATCGATGTACTTGAGGTTCTCCTCCAACGAGTCGGGGTAGTTGTTGAAGAACTTGTTCTCGTTCACCGACCCGGTCGGGCTGCCTTCGCCGGACGCGCCATTGTCGGAACAGTAGAAGACGATGGTGTTGTCCAGCTGCCCGCTTTTCTCCAGGTAGTCCACGATCCGGCCAACCTGCGCGTCGGTGTATTCGGAGAACCCGGCATAGACCTCGGCCATGCGTGAGAACAGGCGCTTCTCATCGGCGCTCAGCGTCTCCCAGGGTTTCACGTAATCGGCCGGGTTGGCCTGGTCCTCCGGCATCGGGTTGAAGTCCGGTATGGCCGTACCCGGCGGCAACAGCCCTTTGTCGATCATGCGCGGCACCACCCAGCGCCGGTAGGCATCGTAGCCCTCGTCGAACTTGCCCTTGTACTTGTCGATGTACTCCTTGGGCGCATGGTGCGGCGCATGGTTGGCGCCTGGGCAGAACCACAGGAACCACGGTTTGGAAGGGTTGGAGGCCTTCTGGTCGCGGATCATCTGCAGGGCCTGGTCGGTCAGGTCCCGGGACAGGTGGTAGCCGTCTTCAGGGCCGTAGGGCTGGTCTATGAACAGATTGTCCTGGGTCAGGTCCGGGTACCACTGGTTGGTCTCACCCCCCAGGAAGCCGTAGAAGCGATCGAACCCCTTCTGCAGCGGCCATTCGGATTTCGGCCCACCCGAACAGATGTCCTGCTCGGGAACGTTGTGGTCCTTGCCGATCCAGAACGTGCTGTAGCCGTTGTCCTGCAGCACCTGGCCAATCGACATGCATTCTTCCGGCACGCGGCCCGACCAGCCCGGGAAACCGTTGGCGGTTTCCGTGATGGCCGACATCCCGTTCAGGTGGTGGTTGCGGCCGGTCAGGAAGCAGGAGCGGGTGGGGGAGCACAACGCCGTGGTATGCCATTGGGTGTAGGTCAAGCCGTTGTCGGCCAGCTTCTGCAAGGTAGGCATGTTGATGGCGCCACCGTATGGCTGCCAAGCCGCCTGCCCGGTGTCGTCATAAAGAATGATCAGGACGTTGGGAGCACCCGCTGGCGCCGTGGGCGGCATGAACGGCTCCCAGTCGGCTTTGGAATCGCGGATGTCGAGTTTGATGACGCCCTTGAACTTCTTCTTGTCCATTGCGTGCTTCCTCGTCGCGGGGCTGGGTGCAACCGGCCACCTTTTAGGGAGCACCTAGTGCACCACGGACGCGTGCCAACCGACCTCCGTAAACATACCGAGCGAGACTAAGTACATCTGCCTGCGGCTCGCCCAGGAGCCCGCAACACGAGAAATTCCTTGTGACAGAGGGCGTTGGCATGAAAATGTCACACATGTCACCCCCCTGTGCGGTGCATGACACCCCCCTGTCATCCCCTCGTCATGACGGGCGGCGGCCGATAGGGCGAGCTAGGGACTTTCCAGCCAGAGCCCGCCCATGCAGCCGAACCGACGCACCGTTTCCCGCAGCGCACTGACCGCCGCGCTCCTTTCCGTCCTGGCCTTGCCGGCCTATGCGGGCAGCAACTGCCAGCTGGTCGATGCCGCCGGCTTGCCGCTGCCGCTCGACAGCAGCGCCGCCGGTGAAGACGCGCTGGCCTGTGGCTCGAATGCGAGCGCTTCCGGCGACGGTGCCACCGCGTTCGGCGCATGGGTGGACCTGGACGGCGACGGCCTAGTCGATACCAACGAAGTTACCTGGGCCAAGGGCAACAACGCCACCGCAATGGGGGCCGCCGCCCAGGCGCTGGGCGACAACAGCACGGCCATCGGCGTCCGCGCGGTGACCAGCACCGCCGGCGGCATCGCCATCGGGGCCGGGGCCGGCGCCGTGCATGCCGGGTCCACCACCACCAATACCACGACCTATACGCCGCCCAACATCATCCAGCAGACCCCCGGCACCGCCCAGGTCAGGGTGGTGCCGGGCGCCAGCGTCAACGCCATTGCGGTGGGTACCGGCGCGGTCGCCAATGGTAGCGACTCCATTGCCATGGGCAGCGGCGCCAAGGTCCGGTCCATCAACGGCACGGTTACCTACACCGAAGACGCCAACGCGGTCATCAGCAAGGTCGAAACGCTGACCGAAGGACCGGCTGTCAACTCTGTTGCCATCGGCAACGGCGCCTCGGTCAACGGTACGGGCTCCATCGCCCTCGGCAACGGCGCCACGATTGAAGGAAACAAGATCGGCGCAACCTTCACTGGGAGCTGGGGAACCTTCTACAGCACCACGGCCGAGTCGGCCGTCAACTCCATCGCCATCGGCAACGGAGCCCGTTCGCGGGGCAACAACAACGTGGTGATCGGCGCTGGCGCCGGCACCGGTGGCGACTATCTCTATACGCAGTCCAGCCCGAACTGGCAGCCCGACCAGAACAGCACCATCATCGGCGCCAATGCCCAGTCCATTCGCGGGCCGGGTACCGCTGTCGGCTATTCCTCGATTGCATACAGTGCGTACTCGACCTCGCTGGGCTACATGTCCTATGCGTTGGGCACCGGTTCGGTGGCCGTGGGCGGCTGGCTGGACTGGGCACAGGCCTACGGTGGCACACCGCGCGGTCCGGGCGGCATCAGCAATGCCTACGGCAAGGCCTTCGCCACCAGCTTGGGCACGGCCGCGTTCGGCAGCGGTACCTATGCCTTCGGCAACTACGGCACGGCCATCGGCCCTGCCGCGGCCACGGGTGATCGCGACACCGAGAACCCTGGCCCCAGCAGCATCATCCGCAACTACGACAGCACGGACCCGAAGGTGGTCTCCGGCTCCTTCGCCGGCGGCTTCTATGCCCAGGCCGCAGGTCGCTCCAGCGTCGCCCTCGGTCGCGAATCCACCGCGGCCGACGCCGATGCCATCGCCATCGGCACACAGTCCGTCGCGTACGGCATTGCCAGCATCGCCCTGGGTGACCAGGCCACCGCCGCCTGGCACCGCAACATCGCCATCGGTGAGAACGCCTATGCCGATGGCTACACCGGCACCGGCAACATCGCCTTCGGCCAGGATGCCAAGACCGCGCCGGGCGTGGGCGGCGAGAGCAGCAACGCCATTGCCTTCGGTACCGGCGCACTGGCCACCGAAACGGCGGCGCTTGCCGCAGGCACGGCCGCACAGGCGACCGGCGTAGGGGCCACCGCAGTGGGCAACAACGCCCAGGCGCTGGCGGACAGCGGCGCGGCCTTCGGTGACGGCAGCCAGGCCACCGCCGTCCAGGCCACCGCCATCGGTACCTATGCCTATGCGGCAGGGGAGTCCGCGCTGGCCTCCGGCACCAACGCCTTCGCCATCGGCGCGTACAGCATCGCCAGCGGCTACAACAGCTATGCCGGTGGCGACGACGCCATAGCCATCGGCAGCCGCGCCGTTGCCGATACCAACGGCGCGCTTGCGTTGGGCAGCGGAGCGGCCGCGTACGGCCAGAACAGCGTGGCGCTGGGCAGCAACGCCGTTGCCGAGGCCGACAACGTGGTCTCGGTCGGCAGTCAAGGTGGCGAGCGTCGTGTGGTCAATGTCGCCGATGGCGTGGGCGCCACCGATGCGGTGAACAAGGGCCAGCTCGACGCCCTCGTGGTTGAAGTGGGCGGCACCATTGGCTCGCAGCTGGACAGCGTGGCCTCCGCGCTGGGCGGTGGCGCTTCGGTCGGCGCCACAGGGATCAGCGCACCGGGGTACCAGTTCCAAGGTGGCAGCTTCGTCAACGTGGGTACCACGTTCGACGCCATCGACGCGGCCTTCAGCGGCCTTACCAGCCGCGTCTCGCAGCTGGAGACCACCGCCGCCAGCCCGGCACCGAGCACCGGCGCACCGTCCGGTACTGGCGATGGCCTGGCACTGGGTGCAGGCTCCAATGCCACCGATGCCAACGACACCGCGATCGGCAACGGCGCCAAGGTCGGCGCCGCCAACAGCGTCGCGCTGGGCAGCAATGCCCTGGTGGATGCGACGGCGGACAACTCGGTCGCCCTCGGTGCGGATAGTCACGCCAGTGCCAGCAATGCGGTCGCGCTCGGCCAGGGTGCCATCGCTGACCAGGAGAACACCGTGTCGGTGGGCAGCGCCACCCAGCAGCGCCGCATCACCAACGTGGCTGCCGGCACCGCTGCAACCGATGCGGCGAACGTCGGCCAGGTGGAGCAGGGCGACGCGGCCACGCTAGCCTCGGCCAACACCTACACCGACAACACCGCCACCCAGACCCTGACCAAAGCCAACGCCTACACCGACGCCAAGCTGCAGTCGTGGGACGACAGCTTCAGCGGCCTGCGCGATGACGTGAACCATCGCCTGCATGAGCAGGACAAGCGCCTGGACCGCCAGGGCGCGATGAGCAGCGCCATGATGAACATGGCCATCAACGCGGCCAACTCGCGCAGCCCCCGTGGTCGCGTGGCGGCAGGCGTGGGCTGGCAGAACGGCGAAAGCGCGCTGTCGGTGGGCTATTCCAAGTCCATCGGTGAGCGCATGTCGATGAGCATCGGTGGCGCCTTCAGCAGCGATGACAACTCGGCCGGCATCGGCTTCGGCGTGGATCTCTGATCCAGGCGCCAGCTTCCACCGCGGCGCCCACGCGGGCGCCGCCATTCCAGCGCATTCCAGGAAAACCCACATGACCTTCCGCCGCACCCTGCTCAGCCTGCTCATCGCCGGCGCCTGCACCCCTGCCTTTGCCGGCACCGTAGACCTGAGCTCGATCGAGGACGCAACGCTGTCGCCGCGTTTCATCGTCAAATACCGCGCCGGCAGCGCGGAGCTGGCACAGCCTGCAGCCCGCCAGCGCTCGCTGGATGCCGCCGCGGGCCGCGCCCGCACGCTGCTGGCCGCCACCGGCACGCCTGCCGCCCAGGGCAAGGCCGCCCTTGGCGTGACCACCCTTCGCGCCACCTTCGGCGGCCGTCATGTCGTCCGCGCTGACCGCCGGCTGGATCGCGCCCAGGCCGAAACCCTGATGCGCGCCATCGCGGCCGATCCGAACGTGGAATCGGTGCGGGTAGACCGCATGATGCATCGCGCCGCCGTACCCAACGACCCGGTACTGGCCAGCCACCAGATGTGGCACTACGGCACCGGTGCTGGCGGCGCGCGCGTCACCACCGCCTGGGAGGCCGGGGCCACCGGCGCGGGTGTCGTGGTGGCGGTGATCGATACGGGTGCCACCCACCATGCCGACCTGGAAGCCAACCTGCTGCCGGGCTATGACTTCATCTCCGACGCGTTCGTTTCCCACCGCGCCACCGATGAGCGCGTGCCGGGCGGCTGGGATATCGGCGACTACAGCGCGGCCAATGAGTGTGGTGCAGGCGCGCCGGCCAGCAACAGCAGCTGGCATGGCACGCACGTGGCCGGCACCATTGCCGAAGTCACCAACAATGGCGTGGGCGGCGCGGGCATCGCGTACAACGCCAAGGTGCTGCCGGTGCGCGTGCTGGGTCGCTGCGGCGGCTACACCTCCGACATCAACGACGCCATCGTCTGGGCGGCCGGTGGCCACATCGAGGGCGTGCCGGACAACACCACCCCGGCCGAAGTCATCAACATGAGCCTGGGCGGCGCGCACGACTGCGACAGCGATACCCAGGCGGCCATCAACGCCGCCGTGGCGCTCGGTACGCTGGTGGTGGTGGCGGCCGGCAACGACAACGCGCCGGTGACCGGGCACGCGCCGGCCAGCTGCGCGAACGTGGTCACCGTCGGCGCTACGGGCTATTCAGGCCAGCGCGCCAGCTATTCCAACTATGGGCCGGGCATCGATCTCGCCGCACCGGGCGGCGCGGGAACCGAAGGCAGCCCGAACGGCTACATCTGGTCCACGCTCAACGCGGGCACCACGGTAACGGCGGGCGATATCTATGCCGGCTACACCGGCACCTCGATGGCCACCCCGCACGTTGCGGCCGTGGCGGCGCTGATGCAGAGCGTTGCCGCCAAGCCGCTGACGCCGTCGCAGGCCGAAGGCCTGTTGAAGGCAACCTCGCGCGCCTTCCCGGTCAAGCAGAGCCAGCCCAATGGCGCCGGCCTGCTGGACGCGGCCGCGGCGGTGGCACGCGCCCGCACCTTCGGCCAGCCGATCGACGGCATTCCCACCAGCCCCGGCACGGCCATGCTGCTGCCGGCCATGGCGGCCGGCCAGCGCGACCTTTATGTGATCGATGTGCCGGCCGGGAAGACCCGCGTGGACATCACCACCTACGGTGGCCGCGGCGAAGTGCAGTTGCTGCTGGGCTATGAAGCCGATCCGCTGCCGAACCAGAACGCGGGTGCGTCGGCCCGGCCCGGCATCAACCAGGCCATCACGGTGAACAGCCCGGCACAGGGCCATTACTACCTGGCCGTTTCCGCAACGCAGGACACCACCGGCGCGCGCCTGCTGGTCAAGGTGAACTGATTGAGCCGATGGAAAACCGGGGTATTTGCAGTGCTGCTCGCCTGCAATGCCGTGCTGGGAATCGATGTACTGACCCGGGAGGAGGGCCCTCGCGGCCCTCCGGCCCGTATCGCGTTGCAGTCCACCGACGATGGTCGCCAGGTTCGGCTGCGCCGGGGGCAGGAGGTCACGGTCGCACTGCCGGCGCTTTCAGCGTCCGGTTACCGCTGCGGTCTGCGCGACCCGTTGCCCGGGCTGCTTTCGCTGGAACAGGTGCCGCCGCGCGTAGGCGGCACGCCCGGATGGATATTCCGGACCCTGCAGCCGGGCCGTGGCGTGTTGCGGTTTGAGTGCCGGCAGGAGCTCTCGGACGGGCCGATGCGGGAGTTTCAGTTTCACCTGCAGATTGATTGAACGCCGCTGGGCGCCGGGTCTGTCGTAGGATTGGGGATTCTGTAGAAACGCACGAGAACGCCAGGCCCATGCGCCTTACCCGGTACCGATTCGGCGACTTCCAGCTGGACCCTGCCACGCGCGAACTGACCCGCTCAGGCGAGCGCCTGGCATTACCCCTCAAATCGCTGGAGTGCCTGGTTTACCTGGTCGTGAACCGTGAGCGTGCGGTGGGCCGCGATGAGCTGGTATCGGCGGTATGGGGCCGGGCCGATGTCAGCGATACCGTCATCACCCAGACCATGCGACGTGCCCGCAAGGCCTTGGATGATGCCGGCGACCGCCAGGCGATGATCCGCACGGTGGCCGGGTTTGGCTACCGGTGGGTGGCCGACGTGGAAGAAGTCGGCGGCGCTGGGCCTTCCGTTGAACCTGCAGCGCTGGTCGAGGCACAGGCACCGGCAGCGGCACCGGAACCGGCACCTGCACCGGAACCAGCGCCCGAACACAGCCGATCCTCCCGATCACGCTTGGCGATTGCGATTCTCATCGTAGTGGCATGCGGGATCATCGCGGGCGCCGCGTGGTGGGTTGCCCAACAGCGAACCGCGCCGGCGCAGACCCAAGCCGTGAACGATGGACAGGCCATGGTGTTGCCGGTGACCGTGCAACCCCCGGTTGCCGAATTCAGTTGGGTGCGATTGGGTGCGATGGAGTACGCGGCTGACCGCCTGCGCAGCGCCAGCCTGAAGGTGGTGCCTACCGAACAGACCCTCCACCTCAGCAATGCTCCTACCGGCGACGCACAGGCCTTGCAGGCACTGCGTGCGCGCAGCGGGGCGCAATGGTTGATCGTTCCGTCTGCCGAACATGTGGACCGCCGGTGGCGGGTCAGGCTGCAGGTGCTCGATGGCACCTCGGATACCAGTGTCGAAGCGCTTGGCGACACACCGTTGCAGGCGATGGCTGCGGCTACCGATACCTGGCTTCGCCGCGTCCACCGTTCCCCGTCCAACGCCGCCATACCCACGGCGATGCAGGAGCGGCTGCAGCGGATCGATGCGCAGCTCGATGCCGGCCAGCTGGAAGCCGCGCGCGAGCAGATCCATGCGCTTCCGCCAGCGCAGCGCAACGCGCCTGCGGTGATGGTGCGCGAAGGGCAGCTGGAATACCGGGCAGGGCAGATGGCGTCCGCGCAGGCCCTGTTCCAGCGTGCCCTGGCGAACGGGCTCGATACCGATGCCGCAACCCGTGCGAAGGGGCTGATGGGCCTGGGTTCGGTGGCGCTGCGCCAGCGCCACGCCGAGCAGGCCCAGCGCTATTACACCGACGCCCTGGCGTTGCTCGGCAGCTCCGGCAGCGACGAGAAGTACACCACGTTGCTGGGCAATGCCTACAACGGGCGTGGCGTGTCGCGGGTACGCCAGGACGATCTTGCTGGTGCCGTCAGTGATTTCGGCATGGCGCGCGTGGCGATGCGCGAAAGCGGCGACGTGGTCTCCGCCGCCATGGTGGGCTCCAACCTCGGGCGGATCGAAGGCACCCGCAATCACTGGCCGCAGGCCATCCAGGAGTTCGACGACGCCATCGCCGTGTTCGAGCGCTTCCAGGTCAACGACTATCTGGCAGCCACGTTGGCGGCCAGGTCGCTGGGCGAGCTGGAGATCGTGCAACCGGCGCTTGCCGGACGCAGCATCGCGCGGGCCTCGGTGCTGGCGGACAGCATCGAGGATGAAACCCTCGTCGGCGTGATTCTGTCCGCACGCGCGGCGGTAGCGACCGCCAACGGTACTCTGCAGGACGCCTCCACGGCGCTCAAGAGCACGTCGGCCGCAACGATCGACAGCGAGGTAATGGCGCAGCTGCGCATGGGCCTGGCCATTGCACGCGGGGATCGTGCCACGGCCGCACGGCTTGCCGGCGAGTTGCCCGGTTCGCTGAAGGGCGTCAGTGCAGACACCCTTGCGATCGCCACCCAGGCGGCGGGCAGCGTGGACGTGGCCAGGCGCTGGCTTGCCCTCGATGCCTCGGCATCCCTTCCCTCCGCGCCGCCAGCCCGGCGCCCCGCCGCCTTGTTCGCGGTGGCAGTGGTCGGCCATCGGTTTGACAAGCCCGAAGTGGCACTGGACCTGGCCGTTGCTGCCGTGGAGGCAGCCAACCGCGATGGAAGCCCCAATGACCGGGTCCGCGCCAATGTGCTGCGTGCCCTGGTGCTGGCCGGGCAGGGCAATCTGCAGGAGGCCAGCGCGGTGCTGGGCGAACTGGATGCCTACGCACAGGACGACTACCGGGTCGCCTGGCTCAATTGGCGCATCTACACCCTCCGGGGGGAAGTAGAGCTGGCCCAGCGTGCGCGTCTTCAGGCGGAGTCGTTGCGCAAAGAGCGTTCGCTGGACCAACAGCCACTGCTCTAGCGCAGATGCGGCTCCGCAGCACTTCACGTACGCCTTGCTAGAGTCGGGCAATACCCCACGGAAGCGCGACCATGCCACTGACCGACAAGCAACTAGCCATTCTGCGGGCCATCGAGGCGACCGATCCCGTGTCAGCGGACGATGCCACCTGGGCCGTCGCCGAAGGTCTGGCGGTGCAGGCCGAAGACAGCGATATCGACCTGACGCCTGCCGGCAAGGACGCATTGGGCGAGGGGTAATACTGGCACGCCTTTCGCGTGCACTGCATGCAGGCTGCACGCGCGCTCCACACCGCGCTGCCTACAGTGGCTGCCATTCCCCCGACGGCGCCCATAGCGTGAACCTGCAGACCTCCTTGCCCCTTCCGCTTCCGCGCCGCCCGTTGCCGGACAGCTGCCAGTTCGAACTGCTGGATGTGAACGCGCTGCAGGACCCGTGCAGCGGGCGCATCGTGCACCTGTACTCGATGGTGGCGCGCTGCCTGTCCTGCGAGGCGGTATTCAAGGCGCAGGAAGGCGAGGGCTTCGTCAGTACCTCGGCCGCACGCGTGCTGCGCTGCCCCTCGGGGTGCGGCCAGCAGTCGCTCAGGGGCGCCGCGCTTCGCCAGTGGGGCGCGCAGGCAACGACCGGCTCTGGATCGACACCGCTTCAACAATCTGTTCCGGCGTAAACGCGCAATGTCCTTCGCCGGTGGGCGGTAGCGTCCTCGGCGGGGGCGTCGCGCCTGACTTGGCGGCAAGCGCCGGGTAGATCGGCTCGAAGCGGGGCGTCACGGAAGGGTCATTGAGGTTGTACTGCAGCAGCAGCGGCCGGCGCAGCGCGCCGGTCAGGCGCAGGTCGCGATCAAGCTTCGCCTTCGCCTGGGGATCCGCGGCAATGCGCCGTACGCCGGCGTTGAATGCCTTGTCGTCGCCGAAGCCGGCATACACCGTGTCCTTGTTGCTGACCGGAATGCCGCCGCTGATCTTGACCAGCTGCTGGAACACCAAGGCATGCAGGCTGATGGTGCCCGCCAGCTCATCCCCCTTCAGCTCCAGGCGCTTTGCCAGCACGTCGGCTGCCTCCGGGCGGGACTGCACGGCAGCGGCGATGGCATCCACCATCTCCCCCTGCGGCAACGTCGCAGCGGCAGGTGAGCTCAACCCGCCCTCGGGCAGGCCTTTCGCGCCTGGGAAGAAATACTCGAACGCCACCAGCGAGGTGAGCACTTTGGCGGCCAGCGCATCGCCGGGCAGGTTGGCGCCGCACATCGAGATGCCACCGGTGTAGTGCTCCGGCATCCGCTCCAACGTTCCGATCGCTACCGCGCCCCCCATCGAGAAGCCCAGGATCCAGCTGCGTTTCGTGTCTGGATGCTGGGTCACGAACTGAGCGCGCAGCCGCTCCAGGTCATCGATGGCCCCGCGCACGGCCCAGCCTTGGTCGGCGTACCCACTCTGCGCCACCGCATAGCCGGCCTTCACCAGCGCCTCGCTCCACGCGTTGCCCGGCCACGGGTCCGGGCGCGGCGTGCCGACGGGCTCGAAACCATGGGCGTACATCACCAGTTCGCCGTTCCAGTGGGCCGGCATGTCGATGCGCCAAGGCGCGCCCTGCAGCGTGCCCGTTTCGCTGTGGGTTTCCGGGGTCACCGGCGCCTTTGCCCAGCCCGGCGGAAGCAGCAGGGCGGTACACAGCCCCAGGCACAGCGAGACGGTCGCAGCAGTACGCATCCAGATCATCCTCGGTCAGGTGCCGGCGCAAGGTCGACCAGCAGCGTGGGAATCAATTCGGAAACCGTGGGGTGGATCGGCACCGCCCAGCGCAGTTCATCCAGCGGCCGGTCGGCACTGATCATGTCGAGGATGCCGTGGATCGCCTCGTCGCCGCCAGTGCCCAGGATCGCCGCGCCGAGAATCTTCCGGGTTTCGGCATCGGCCACCACCTTCATGAACCCCTTGGTCTCGCCTTTCTCTACGGCACGGCCGACACGGGTCATGGGTCGCTTGGAGAAGAGCAGCGGCCGGCCGGACTTCACCGCCTCTGCCTCGGACATCCCGGCCCGACCCAGCGGCGGGTCGATGAACAGCGCGTACCCCGGCACCCGCCTGCTCACCCGGCGGTCCTCCCCATCCAGCAGGTTGGCGGCCACGATCTCGAAGTCGTTGTAGGCGGTGTGGGTGAAGGCACCACGGCCATTGCAGTCACCCAGTGCCCATACGCCGGGAACCGATGCCTGCAGGTGGTCGTCCACCTTGATGTAACCGCGCTCATCCCGGTCGATCCCTGCGCTGTCCAGCCCGAGGTCGTCCGTGTTGGGGCGGCGGCCAATGGCGATCAGGACGTGGCTTCCGGCAACCTCCGCGGGGCCGGTGGTGGTCTCGAAGGCCACCTCGATCCCGCCGTCGATCTTCCTGAAGGCGATCTTGTCGGCGCCGGTACGCACCTCGATGCCCTCATCTTCCAGGATGCCCCGCACCGCCTCGGAGACGTCCGGGTCCTCGCGTGTGATCAGCCGGTCGGCCCGCTCGATGACGGTCACCTGCGCGCCGAACCGCCGGTACATCTGTGCGAACTCCAGCCCGATATAGCTGCCGCCCACCACCACCAGGTGGTGGGGGAGGGTGTCCAGCGCCACGATGCTGCTGTTGGTCAGGTAGGGAACATCGCCCAGGCCCGGCATGTCCGGCACCGCCGCGCGGCCGCCCACGTTGACGAAGATGCGGGGGGCAGCAAGGCGCTCCCCGTTGACCGTGATGCTGCCCGGTCCATCGAAGCGGGCGTGGCCGCGAATCAGTTCGACATTGGGCATGCCTGCCAGCCAGTCCTCATTCCCTTTGCGCGAATCCATGATCACCTTGCGTGCGCGGGCCTCCACCACCTTCATGTCCACGCTCACCGTGCCCGTGGAAATCCCGTACTCGGCACCCCGGCGGGCCATCTGCGCGGCATAGGCGCTGGCAACCAGGGTCTTGGTCGGCTTGCAGCCGGTGTTCACGCAGGTGCCGCCCACCAGGTGGCGTTCGATGATGGCCACGCGCATCCCGGCCGCGTCCAGCCGCCCGGCCAGTGACGGCCCGGCCTGGCCGGTGCCGATGATGATGGCGTCGAAGCTGCGGGTGGGACCCGACGGGCCCGGCGACTGGGGGGCATTGGACATTGGGATACCCTGGTTGTGTGGGCCAAGGGCCATTCAATACACTCGTCCGCGTGAGCGCCACGCAGATCATTCGCCGGTATACCGAAGAAGAGGCCAGGAAGCTGGCCAGCGAATGGCTTTCGGTGTTCGGTCGTGACCGGTTGGGGCTGAACACCAAGGCCTTCATGTGGCACGTCTTCAGCGCCGGGCGCTCCGCCAGTATCGGCGGCGACCCGGCCGAGGCGGAGTACCGGTTGCAGACCGGCGTGGAGTTCGTCGTGTTGTCCAACGACCGCAATGCCGCGTTCCTCACCGACGTTCGTCCGGACACGCCGGAGTGGTCCGACTGTTATGTGTTCCCACCCAACTTTGCCTGGACCATGGCATTCACCCATGAGGCCGGTTGGCTGGGGCCTTACTTCGCCCGCCACCGCGATTTCGCGAGGCTGGATGCGGAGAACCAGGCAAAGCTGCGGAAGGTGCAGGAGCGGGCAGAGGCGCGTGCCAAGGGGTGGTGTGAATAGCGGCATCTTGTATGCTCCTGTGTCGGAACCACCATGGAGCGGTAGCGTTGAACAAACAGGTTGCGGTTGTACTGCTTGCACTGATGATGACCAGTTGTGTCGAGACGCCCAGCGCGGCGGTCTCCAATGCGGTCACTGACACGGCGCCGCCGACCGAACAGGCACCGCGCAAGGCGTCTGCCCTGGGCGGCCAACGGGGCGAGGGCGCACCCTACGAGGTAGTCGGTAGCGAGGTGTGGAATGTACCGGACCCTGTGTCCGGGCGGATGTACCAGGTATTCGTTGCGCTGCCGCCGTCTTACGACGAAAGCCCCGACCGCAGATACCCGGTTCTTTACGTGACCGACGCCGACTACGCATTTCCGTTGGCGCGGCAGATCGGCCGGCGCCTGAATGTGGAAGGCCCCAAGCTGGAAGAGTTCATCCTGGTGGGCCTGTCCTATTCGGTGGGTGACGATGGCATGACCAGCCGCCGGCGTGACTACACCCCGACACCCAACGGCCCCAGTAGCGCACCAAAAGACGCCGTGCACGGCGGCGCTGCACCCTACATCGCCTATATGCGCGACCAAGTGCTGCCGTTCGTCGCCGGCCGCTACCGCACGGACGAAAGCCGGCGCCTGTTGCTGGGCCATTCCTACGGCGCGTTGCTGGGCAGCCAGATCCTCTTCACCGATCCGGACATGTTTTCCGGTTACATCGTGGGCAGCCCGTCGTTCTGGTACGACCGCAATGTGATGTCGCGGTTCGAGAAGGATTACGGCGCCGGGCACAACGATCTGAAGGCATCGGTGTACATGTATGTCGGCGAGCGTGAATCGCCGGCCTTCGGCAACGACGCGGACATGGTGGCCGATGCGAAGAACATGCAGGCCGCGCTGCGCGCGCACAACTATCCATCGCTTCGCCTGAAGCTGGACGTGCTCAACGACGAGGACCACCTGAGCGTGGCCCCGCGCGGATTGACCCACGGGCTCAAGTACCTGCTCGGGAAAGACAAGGGCGGCTGACCACCGTCAGGTCTGATCGTCCACCGTGGCGATCGGGCCATTGGTCTTCACCGACTCGATGCCGCCGTCCCGCGCGGACGTCGAGGAGTAGCGCTCGCTGGTGCCGATGACCTCGCCGTTGCCGGCCTTCAGGTTGAACATCGGCTCGCCATTACTGGCGTCCTTGCGCTCGTAGCGGGCGTCGAAGGGTGCGTTTTTCTTGACGGACTCGATGCCGTTCTGCGCGCTCTGTTTGGTGGTGTAGCGCTCGCTGTGCAGGATGGGCTCGCCATTGCCTGCCTTGAGAACGAACAGGAACTGGGGGCCGGAACGGGTCAACAGGAATTTCGCAGCCATGGGACCTCCACATGTCGCGCCGGGACTGGCGGGGGAAATGTGGTGGAAGCTGGGTAGGGTGTCTATCCTGAATCCGACATCCGGCGGCCTTATTCGCGGCGCAGCTTGATATCCACGTCACGAGCCGTGTTGCCGATCAACTGCAATCCGAAATCGCCCGTGCCGCGCCGGGCCTTCACCAGCACATCCTCACCGTCGTCGACCTCGACATGGAAGCCTTTGCCGAGCCCCACCTTCAGTGCATCACGTGCTGAGGAGGCAATGTGGTTTTCGGACTGGCCGTCGACCACGGGCACATCGATCTGCAGCGGTTGGCCATCCTTGGGCCAGATCCGGAAGCTGATGGTGCCGTCCGACTTGGCGCGCTCGTCGAACACGATCCGCCACTTGTTGGAACCCCGCGGGCGCTCGGTCCCGGGTACAGCTGTCGATGCTTGAGCGCCGGTGGGCGCCTGGGCATTGGTGGTGAAGGGCAGGAGCAGCGGGAGGCCAGCCAGGGCGAGCAGGAACGCCATACGGTGAAGAGTGATGCTCATCGCAAAGCTCCATGGGTGGAATGGCTTTGGCGCCAGTTGAGCAGATTCTCCATCCGGCAGGCGCCCGGCGCATGCGTGGCAATGCGGAGCGGCGCCCAGTAAATCTACGGTTTTCCACGCCCTTCCGTGGGTGCCAACATGGATTCGACCTGACTCATGCGCGAATCGTCCTTCGTCGCGCAGCAGACAGGCACAGCCCCACGCAGACGCCCCACATCGCGACCAGCAGCAGGATCATGCCCAGCGCGTAGTCGCTGCCGCGGTAGCCCACCACAATGCTCATGTCCCACGCCATGAGGCCGGCGACAACCATGCTCAGCAACAGCAGCACACGCGGAATCCATACCGCCAGCCCGCCACGCGGCTCCCGCCAGACCCGGCGTGATGCCAGCACGAAGAGCAGTGTCACCACTGGAATGCCCAGCCAGACGAACTGCTGCAGGAACACACAGAGGAATGCCAGCTGTGCCCACGCGGGTACCAGTAGCAGGAATGGCGCATAGCGCGCCATGGGGTTCCTGGGCGCGGTATGGCGGCGCAGCAGAATGAAGCCCGACACCAAGCCTGTGAAGATCAGGAATGGGGTGGCCATGAACATGGAGAAGAAACCGCGAAAGTCGGAGGCAGCGGCGGGTCCTGCAGCGGTGGCCAGCACGAGGGCAAGAAGTGCTTGTTTGGTTCTATCCATGAAGATGTTGCTCCCTGTTGTTTCCTGACTGGGGCAGGACGATAGCAGATCGGCCAAGGGAGGCCCCCGGCCGCGCACCGGCTTGATCTGCGTCAAGACGCGCCTTGTCCTCCGGATCAAACTGGCCCGACCTACCCAACGGCATCGCTCCATGAACACGCCCGCTTCAGGAATCGAACCCGGCCAACGCCAACTCAATGGACCGCAGACCACCGGTCGCCAGTACCGCAACCTGTCGGCGCCCACGCACGACATGGTGCGCGATGACGACGTTCCAGCCCCCACGCGCGACGGCACCGAACTCATGGTCGATGTGTACCGGCCCAGCACTCCGGGCCGCTACCCCGTGCTCATCGCCGCTTCGCCCTATGCCCGGCAGGTGCAGAACAGCGGCGCGCCGCTTGGCTTCATCGAAGCAGGGCAGTCGGACTTCTTCGTGCCCCGCGGCTATGTGCACGTCATTGCCAACCTGCGCGGCACCGGGGGCTCGGGCGGGGTCTACACGTTCTCCGACAGCCAGGAGCGCCGCGATCTGTACGACCTGGTGGAATGGGCCGCCGCGCAGCCGTGGTCGGACGGTAACGTCGGCATGCTGGGCATCAGCTACTTTGCCGGCTCGCAGCTGGCCGCTGCCGTCGAGCAGCCCCCGCACCTGAAGGCCATCATGCCCATCGCCGGCACCTACGATTTCTACCGGTCATGCACCCACAACGGCCTGGGGTCCACCGGCTTCCTCACCCCGTTCCTGGCCATGATCGGGATGACTTCCAGCAAGGGCGACAAGGTCTTCCGCTCCAAACTGGTGCAGGCCGCCAGCAAGGCACTGCATATCCCGTTGGTGCACAAGCGCTTCGAGCACTTCAATGGCGAGGCGATGATTGCCGGGCTCAAGGTGCTGCTCAACCTTCCGCACCCGTCGTACCCATGGGACGACCTCTGGCGCTCGGCGCTCGTCGAGCACCCCTTCAAGGATGCCTGGTGGGATGACCGGGACATCCTGCCGCTGCTGGACAGGGTGACCATTCCCACCTACCTCGGTTGCGACTGGCGCAATGTGTCGCTGCATCTCCCCCACACGTTCTGGGCGCTGGACAGGTTGAAAAACAGCCGGCACGTGCAGGTGGGCATGCTGGGCGAGTACGGCCTGTCCTGGCCGTGGGAAAGCCTGCACATCGAGGCATTGGCCTGGTTCGACCACTGGCTGAAGGGCCACGACACCGGGATTCTGGAAGGGCCGCGGGTGCGGTACATCGTGGAGGGCGATGCCACCTGGCACGGGTCCGAGACCTGGCCGCCACCCCAGGCCGTGCACCACGCCTATGCGCTGGGCGGCGATGGCGTGCTGGGCGGGCAGGGCGGTGAGGGCGGTGAGGGCTCGCGGCGCATGATGGTGCTGGGCACCGGCATGAACCGGGCACGCCCAAGCGAAACCGACCCGCCCGACACGCTGGTATGGGACACCCCGCCGCTGGCGCAGGACCTGGCCATGGCAGGCGATATCGAGCTCAAGCTGGATGCCGTGTGCAGTGCGCCTGACCTGGCGTGGATCGTGTGCCTGCAGGACATTGATCCGGCAGGGAAGGCGACCGACGTCACCCAAGGCTACCTGCGCGCAGGATTGCGCGAGGTCGACGAGGCAGCGTCACGAACCGGTGCACCTTGGTTGCCGTGCCGCAATTTCCAGGCCGTGCCTGTGGGCGAGAAGATTACGTATCGCATCCCGATCGTCCCCAATGCGTATCGCTTCAACGCCGGTCACAGGGTCCGACTGTTCCTGACCAACGACGACCAGGACAAGCGGAAGCCGGCAATCGCGCAGTTCCGCCATGACGGCATCGGGTTGAACTGCATCAGCGACATCTTCGCCTCATCGGAGCTTCTCATTCCTCTCCTGCCGGCATGAGCACGAGCTCAGCGGCGAACGGCCGGCGCATAGGTTCCGAACCGGATCTGCACGCTGCCATCGACCACGTTCACCACGCCGATCTCCTGCGGCCCGAACTGCACCACGGCCGGCCAGGAATGGCGGAAGCCCAGCGGCCAGGCGGGTGGCTTGACCGTTGTCCAGGTGTTACCGCCGTCCTCGCTTGCACTGACTTCATTGAAGCAGGACGTCACGAACATCGTGCCACCGGTGGTGCTCATGACGTGGGGCCCACAGCGCTGATCCGCCATCGGCGTGCCCAGTCCCGCTGGCCAGCTGCGGCCGTCCGCCGAAGTCTTGTAGGACACGGGGCACTGCGGGTCATCCCCGCAGGTCTCCAGCACCATCAGGAACCCGCCATCCGGGCGCCGCGTCATCACCGGCATGCCCGGGCGCAGCTTGCCGCCGCCGGGCTGGCTGGCGATCGTCACTGCCGGGCTCCAGGTCCTGCCGCCGTCGTTGGACAGCTGTTGCGATACCACCTGGTTGAACGAGGGGGTCTCGTCAGCCCGGGTTTCATCGGCGTAGACCAACGACAGGGTGCCGTCATCGAGCCGCGTGAACACCGGTTCCCATACGCCACGGTCCTTGCGGCCGGCGGGGTTTTCGTTACGGGTGATGGTGCTCAGGAAGCTCCAGCTGGCGCCCTGGTCATCACTGGCATACACGTTCAACCGGTACGAGACCCCATCAATCAGCGAGCGCATCGCAAGCAGCACGCGGCCATCGGGCAGCACGAACAGTTCGCCGTTGTCGAGCTTGCGCTTGGGCTCTGCCACGCGCGACAGCGGCTTCCAGGTGCGGGCGTTGTCGCTGCTGACAGACAGCTGCAGGGTCGTGGTCTCGCCGCCCGGGTAGCGCGTGGTCACCGCCAGCCAGCGGCCGTCCGGCAGGCGTGCCAGGCGGCCCCAGCCGGCCTTCTCGGCATCCACGGTCGCGGTGCCGGTCCACGTGACCTCGGTGGCGAAGGCGGGAACCGCAGCGGCGACCAGAAAGGCCAGTGTCGTTGCGCGCAGGGGAAGGGTCAGCAGCATGGCCATCACCAGTAGGTTGCGTACAGGGCTACCAGGATCGCCAGCACGGCCAGCGAGGCGGCGTTGAACGACGGGGCAGTGGCATAAACCACATCGTCGGTACGGATGCGGTCACGGTCACCGGTAGCGCGGGTGGCCAGCGAAATGCCCACCGCCAGCGCCAGCGTCGCCAGGAACACCACGCCCATGCGGTCCATGAACGGCAGCGTTGGCCACAACACCTTGAAGGCCAGCGAGAGCACGAACGACCCCACTGCAGCCGCCAGGGCGCCCGCTTCGTTGGAGCGCTTCCAGAACAGGCCCAGCAGGAAGATCACCACGATGCCCGGGGTGAAGAAGCCGGTGAATTCCTGGATGTACTGGAAGCCCTGGTCGAAGCCACCCAGCAGCGGGCGGGCGGTGAGCACCGCCACGATGATGGCCACCGAAGCCGCGATCCGGCCCACCCGCACCAGCTTGGCCTGCGACGCATCGGGGGCGCGCTTGGCGTAGAAGTCCAGGGTGAAGATGGTGGCCACCGAATTGATCTTCGAGGCCAGCGACGCCACGATGGCCGCCACCAATGCCGCGAACACCAGGCCCAGGATGCCGCTGGGCAGCAGCGCCAGCATGGTCGGGTAGGCCGCATCGGGCCGCTCCAGCCCCGGTGCCAGCATCACCGCGGCAATGCCGGGCAGCACCACGATGGCGGGGATCAGCAGCTTCAGGAACGCCGCGAACACCACGCCCTTCTGCGCTTCGCGCAGGTTCTTGGCGGCCAGTGCGCGCTGGATGATGTACTGGTTGAAGCCCCAGTAGCTGAGGTTGGCGATCCACATGCCGCCCAGCAGCACCGACAGGCCCGGCAGGTCCTTGTAGAACGGGTTGTCCTTGCTCAGGATCATCTCGAACCGCTCCGGATGCTGCTGCCAGAGCTGCATGAAGCCATCGCTGACGCTGCCGTCGCCGATTTTGCTCAGGGTGATCACGGTGACCAGCAGGCCGCCGAGTACCAGCAGGCACACCTGCACGATATCGGTCAGCGCCACCGCCTTCAGCCCGCCATACAGCTGGTAGGCCAGCGCGAACGCGCCCAGCAGCACCAGCGCCACGTCCTGGTTGAGGCCGGCGACACCGGCAATGGCAATCGAGCCCAGCCACAGGATCGAGGTGAGGTTGACGAACACGTACAGCCCCAGCCAGAACACGGCCATCACCGTGCGGATGCGGTTGCCGTACCGCTCCTGCAGGAACTGCGGCATGGTGGTGATGCCGTTGCGCAGGAAGATCGGCAGGAACCACTTGCCCACGATCAACAGGGTGATCGCCGCCATCCACTCATACGAGGCGATGGCCAGGCCGATGGCGTAGCCCGAGCCCGACATGCCGATGATCTGTTCGGCCGAGATGTTGGCCGCGATCAGGGATGCGCCGATGGCCCACCACGGCAGGCTGCGGCTGGCCAGGAAGTAATCCTGCGCCGATTTCTGCTGGCCGGCCTTCTCGCGCGACACCCACTGCGCAAGGATGAAGATGCCTGCCAGGTAGGCCAGCACGATGCTGATATCAAGGGTGGAAAGGCTCATGGAATCTCCGCGGAAGTCCCACGCGGTGCGCGGGGCGGCAAGCTGTTGGGGTCGCCGGCGAACCGGGCTTCGGGAAAGCCGGCGATACCGGCGTCATCGAGGGAAAGCAGGTGGCCTGCAAGCGGGTCTTGGGCACGGGCCGCGGTATCCATGCCGTCATGCGCGCTGGTGATGAACAGCGTGCGGTGGGCGGGGCCGCCGAAGGCAGGGCGGGTGGGCTGGCTGACCGGCGTGGCAATCGCGCGGTCCTCTGTGCCGTCCGGCAGGTAACGCACTACCCGCGCATCGCCCCAGCGGGCGTTCCAGAGGCCGCCGTCAGCGTCGACCGCGCTGCCGTCGGGCTCGCCGGGTTCGGCCTGCAGGTCAACGAACAACTGCGCGGGCCCGAGCGTGTCGCCGTAATCGCAGCGCAGGATCTGCTTCTGCACCGAGTCACAGAAGTACATCGTGTCGCCAGAGGGGCTGAAGGCAATGCTGTTGGAAATGGCCACGGTGGGTAGCGGCAGGACTTCCAGAGAGAGGTCGGCGTTGAGGCGAAGGAAGGGCGCTACTGCCTGCTTCGGGCCTTCAGCAGGCTCATGCAGCAAGCCGAACACAAATCGGCCCTGGCGGTCACACGCACCATCATTGGCGCGCGTATCGAGCGGTGCCAACCCATGCAGCCCTTGCAGGTCGCGGAATTCGTTGTGCTCGGGATGGAAGAATGCCAGCCGGGAAGCCAGAGCGAGCAGCAGCCAGCCGTCCGCTTCGCACAGCGCCATCGCGGCCAACCGCTCCGGCATCGGCCAGCGCGCAATGGCCCCATCCTGCGGGCGGTAGCGCCACAGCTGCGATTGCTGGATGTCGGTCCAGTACACCACCTGCTCGCGGTCGCACCACAGCACGCCTTCGCCCAGTGTGTTGCCCGCCGGTACCGCAACCCGCACCGGGCCGGTCACACCCAGCCCCCGTCCACGATGAAGTCCTGGCCGGTGCACATGCGGCTGTCGTCGGCGGCCAGGAACAGGGCAGCGCGGGCAAGGTCGTCCGCGCGCAGGTAGCCGGGCAGGCACTGCGAGCGGCGCAGCTGCGCTTCGCCCTCGGCATCCAGCCACAGCCGCTGCTGCTTCTCGGTGATCACCCAGCCAGGCACCAGTGCGTTGATGCGGATGCGGTCGTGCCCCAGTTCGCGGGCCAGCCCGTTGACCAGCCCATGCACTGCGGATTTGGCCATGGCATACAGCGGGTAGCCGCTGTTCTTGATCATCCAGCCGGTCGACCCCAGGCAGATGATCGAGCCGCCACCCAGCGCCTTCATGTCCGGCGCTACAGCCTGGATCGCGAAGTACTGGTGGCGCAGGTTGACCGCCACGCTGCGCTCGAAATCGGCCACGCCGGTATCGGCAAGCGCATGGCGCGCATCGTTGGCCGCGTTGTTGACCAGCACCGAGAACGGCCCGACCAGTTCGCGTGCTGCAACGATGGTGGCCTGGAACGCGGCGATATCCGTGATGTCGCAGCGCAGATAGCGCGGCGCCGGTTCAACGTCGTGCAGGCTGCCCAGCAATGCCTGCGCACCCCCGTCGTCGATATCCAGGAACACCACCTTCGCGCCCTGCCGGGCGAAGTGCTCTACGAAGGCGGCGCCGATGCCGGTGGCACCGCCGGTGATCAGCACCGCGCGGCCGTTCAAACTGGGGTAACGGGTCATGGGCATCACCGGGCTCACCACTCGGCCACGCTGCCATCGGCATGGCGCCAGATGGGGTTGCGCCAGCGGTGGCCCTCGGCGGCACGTTCGTCCACATAGGCTTGGTTGATTTCGATGCCCAGGCCGGGACCATCAGGAATCTTGACGAAGCCTTCCTTGTAATCGAACGGCGAGCGGTCGACCAGGTAATCCAGCAGGTCGTTGCTGGCGTTGTAGTGGATGCCCAGGCTCTGCTCCTGGATGAAGGCGTTGTAGCAGACCGCATCCAGCTGCAGGTTGGCAGCCAGGGCAATCGGGCCCAGCGGGCAGTGCAGGGCGATGGCTACGTCGTAGGCCTCGGCCATGGCCGCGATCTTGCGGGTTTCGGTGATGCCACCGGAATGCGAAGGATCGGGCTGCAGGATGTCCACGCCGCCTGTCTGCAGTACCCGCTTGAAATCGAACCGGGAATACAGGCGTTCACCCAGCGCGATCGGGGCGGGGGAGAGGGCCGCCAGTTCCGGAATCGCTTCAAGGTGTTCGGACAACACCGGTTCTTCAATGAACATCAACCCGAACGGGGTGAGCTCACGCATCAACACCTTCGCCATCGGCTTGTGCACGCGGCCGTGGAAATCCACGGCCAAGCCGATATCCGGGCCCACCGCATCGCGCACGGCCTGTACGTTTTCCAGCACCCGCGTGACCTTGTCGTGGGTGTCCACGATCTGCATCTCTTCGGTGCCATTCATCTTCACCGCAGTGAAGCCACGTGCCACCGCTTCGCTGGCTGCGCGTGCGGTATCGGCCGGGCGGTCACCGCCGATCCACGAATAGACGCGGATGCGGTCACGCACCGGGCCGCCCAGCAGGGCATGCACGGGAACGCCGAGCGCCTTGCCGTGGATGTCCCACAGGGCCTGGTCGATACCGGCCAGCGCGCTCATCAGGATCGGGCCGCCACGGTAGAAACCGCCGCGATACAGCACGTTCCAGTGATCTTCAATGTGCCGGGGATCCTTGCCGATCAGGTAATCGGAAAGCTCTTCCACCGCAGCGGCCACGGTATGCGCGCGGCCCTCCACGATGGGCTCGCCCCAGCCGATGATGCCGGCATCGGTTTCGATCCGGACAAACAGCCAGCGCGGGGGCACCAGGTAGGTGGTGATGGCGGTGATTTTCATGCGTAGGGGTCCGTGTTGGTGCTGTTCCAGGCGTCGATGAACGCCCGCGCGCGGCGCGCCACTTCTGCTGGCGGGGTCTTGGGGGCGTACAGGGCCGAACCGATGCCGAACCCGGCCGCGCCTGCGTGGCGGTAGGCCGCCATGCGTTCGGGAGTAATGCCGCCCACGGGCAGCAGCGCGGTGCCTGCGGGCAGCACGCTGGACCAGGCTTTCAGGACTGGTGGCGGCAGCTGCTCGGCGGGGAAGAGCTTCAGTGCATCGGCACCGGCGCGCAGCGCGGCGAACGCCTCGGTGGGCGTGGCCACGCCGGGGGTGCAGCGCATGCCCTTGGCGTGCGCGGCGGCGATGACCTCGACATCGGCGTGCGGCATCACGATGATGCGGCCGCCTGCGTTGGCCACCTCATCCACCTGGGCGGTGGTGAGCACGGTGCCCGCGCCGATCAGGCAGCGGTCGCCCAGCTGTCTGGCCAGAAGCTCGATGCTCTCCAGAGGCTGCGGAGAGTTCAGCGGCACTTCCAGGATATGGAAACCGGCATCGGCCAATGCGGCACCGATGGCGGGTGCCTCCTGCGGGGTGAGCCCGCGCAGGATGGCAACCAATGGGAGGGGTTGCATCCAGGCGGTGCTCATGGGAATTCCTTCAGCGAGGGGGTTTGCGTGGGGCGCGGATTCCCTTCAGGTTGGCCCGGGAATCGGCAATCATGTCCAGCATGGCCGCGCGCGCCGCGTCCGGCTGCTTCAGCCGGATCGCGTCGTACACGTCGAAGTGCCGTGGGAGGGAGTACTTGAAGTCCTTGGCGGTCTGCGCCGAGAGCAGGAAGAAGGTGCCCAGCGCGGCGTCGATCACCGAGAACAGCGACCCCAGCAGCTCGTTGTTGGTGGCTTCCAGCACGCTCTCGTGGAAGGACAGATCCGCCTTGGCCCACGCGTCCTGGTCGGGCGCATCGGCCATCGCCTGGTACGCCGCCTTGATCCTGGCCAGCTGCGCGGGCGAACGCCGCTGCGCGGCCGAGGCGGCCGCCGCAGGTTCGATCACTTCGCGCATTTCCACCAGCTTGTCCACGAAGTCCTGGGTGGGCATCAGCGCGCAGCGCCACGCCAGGATGTCGCTGTCCAGCTGCTTCCAGAACCGCGGCTCGCGCACCCGCGAACCGGTTTTCTGCTTGGTTTCGATCAGCCCCTTGGAGCCGAGTACCTTCAGCCCCTCGCGAAGCGCGGAGCGGCTTACCGACAAGGTCTGCGCCAACAGCTCTTCCTTGGGCAGGTACTCGCCCGGCTTGATCGTGCCGCTGATGATGCGCTGCCCGATCTCCCGGGTGACTTGGTCGTGAAGGTTGCGTACCTCGATCCGTTTCACAGGCGCCCCTTTGGCTTGGTGCTCCGCAGACTGCGGTCACTCCTATTATCCGACAAAAGGGTGGCATAAAGGGGGCGTGCATTGACATGGGGGAGGTCATCATCAGAGCTTGAACCGGAAGCCCATGCCCACGGTCTTGTCCTGGTAACGGATGTCACGCGGGCGGGTATCGCCACTGCCCCAGAACTGGTGCAGGTTGTTGCCCAGCAGGTTGGTGGCCGAGAACACCACGGTGGCGCGCGGGGTCACGTCGTAGCTGATGGAGAAGTCCAGCGAGCTGGCCGGTTCCACCTGGTCTTCGGTACCGGCCACGGTGGGTTGGGTGAAGAAGTCGATGTAGCGGCTGCGGTAGCCGTAGGCCAGGCGCGCGGACAGGCCGAAGTTCTCGTAGAACAGCACCGCGTTGTAGTTGTTCTTGGACACGTTCTGCAGCGGGCGCGAAATGATGGGGCCGCCGATGAACTCCGGCGATTTCGTGTCACCGTCGATGTAGGTGTAGTTCAACTGCGCACCCAGGCCGCCCCACGCACCGGGCAGGAAATCGAAGGTCTGCTGGTAGGCCAGCTCCACGCCCTGCAGGTGGCCGCTGCCGGCGCTCTGCGGCGAGGACAGCTCGTAGTCTTCCCCGGCGATGACCACGTTGGTGATGTAGTTCTGGATGTAGCCGTCGATATCGCGGTAGAACACACCGGCGCTGGCGTAGCCCACCGGCGAGAAGTACCACTCCAGGGACAGGTCGTAGTTGGTCGACTCGATCGGGCTCAGGTCCGGGTTGCCGCTGCTGGCCACGCCGGCCCGGTTCACCGTGCCCGGGTTGAGCGAGATCGACGGGTTCAACGCGCCGAAGTCCGGGTAGCTCAACGTCTTGGCGGCCAGCAGGCGCAGCTGCCATTCGTCGTTGAAGTGCAGGTTCATGCTCGCATTGGGCAGGGTGTTGGTGTCCTGCGTGTTGCGGGTGATGGCGCTGTACACGCCGGTGCTGGCATCGAAGGAGAAGGCGTTGAGCTCACGCTTGATCTTCTCCGCGCGCACGCCCACCAGGCCGTCCACGCGCAGGCCGAACACATCGAAATCGTACTTGGCCTGCAGGTAACCGGCCGACTTGCGCTCCTGGATGTCGAAGAAGCGGCCCGGGTTTTCCGCCGCCAGCCCGTCGGGCAGGCCGTAGAAGTTGCGCAGCGCGTCGGCGTTGTCGATCAGGTAGTCGTAGCACGGGGTGAGGAAGGACTGGCTCAGCGCCGAGTTGCCGCGCTTGCTGCAGAAGAAGCTGTTGGCCGGGAACAGGCCCACCACCTGGTTGTCCGGGTTCGGGTTGGCGGTGATGTTGCCGGTGCCGGCGCCGCCCGGGGGCGGGGTGCTGATTTCCACGCTGCCCTTGGCGCTGGCATTGCGGTCGGCGTAGCGCAGCCCGAACTGCAGGAACGCGATGGGGCCATCGAGGAAATCGAACTTGCCATCGCCGCGCCAGCTGTTCTCTTCACCGCGCGATTCGCCCCAGGTCTGGAACAGGCCGTTGAGGTAGAAGCGCGACGGATCCATGGCCGGGTTGCCGGCCAGGTACCAGTTCTGGTGCTTGCCGGCAGTGCCATCCCACACGGTGGTGATCGGCCCGTTCATGAAGGTATCGATGATGAAGTTCTCATCCCGATAGTAGCCGGAGGTGCGTGTGACCTCGGTGGAGAGGTGCAGCTGGTCGCCGTTCCACTTGAAGCCCAGCGCGTTCTGGATGTCCTGGCCGCGCTGCTTGTGCGCTTGGGTGCTGCTGGCGGCATAGGTGTCACCGGTCCACGAGCCGCTGCTGGCGTCGCAGATGGTCTGCCCGGCCAGCGGGCCCTCCAGCTGGTTGGCGTAGCAGTTGTTGCCTACCTGCAGCCCCGTGGGCGGAACCACTCCGACCGGGAAGCTGAAGAGGAAGGCCTGGTCGTAGTCGTCGCGGACATAGTCGTACAGGCCTTCGACGTAGACCTCGGTGTTTTCGGTCGGCTTCCACTGCAGCGCGTAGTTGAACGAGCTGCGCTTGCGGTCGCCGTGGTTGTAGTTGGTGCCCCAGCCGTTCGGCGCGGCAATCAGGTTGCCGTCGTCGGTGCGCATCGGCGTACCGTCCGGGTTTTCCAGCACCTTCGGGAAATCGCCCCACACCGCATCGTAGGCGTAGCGCTTGCCGATGTAGCCGAAGTTGACCATCGCGCCGATCTCGCCGGCGTCGGTATCCCAGCGGTTGCTCAGCAGCAGGCTGGCGTTGGGATCGATATCGCCGGTGTACTTGCTGTGCGTGCCGGTTACGGTGCCGGCAATCTCGGCGCCTTCGAAATCCAGCGGGCGGCGCAGCTGGATGTCCACCAGGCCGGCGATGCCGCCCAGCGGCAGGCTGGCCTCGCTGCTCTTGTACACGTTCAAGCTCTTGATCGCGGTGGCCGGCAGGTTCTGGAACGCATAGCCACGGCCGGAGCTGCTGAAGATCTCGCGGCCGTTGAGCGTGCTGATCACGTTGGGCAGGCCGCGGATCACCACCCCGGTGGTTTCGCCCTGGTTGCCCTGGGCGATCTGCACGCCGGTGACGCGCTGCAGCGCATCGGCCACGCTGTTGTCGGGCAGCTTGCCGATATCCTCGGCCACGACAGAATCCACCACCATCGCCGCTTCCTGCTTGATCGTCTGTGCGGTCTGCAGGCTCTGGCGCAGGGCGGTTACGGTAACCGTGTCCAGGTCAACGGCGGTCGGCTGCGCCGCCGGGTCGGGGGTGGCCGCACCGGCATCCTGCGCCTGCACCAGTGCGGGCAGGGCTAGGGCGGACAGGATGGCCAGGGAAAGCAGGGTGCGGGAAGAACGACGGTTCATGGCGGTATCTCCGGATTCCGGAAAGCGAGCGCGGTAGGTGGCCCGCCATCAGGCGATGGCGGGCGGATGGGTGTCAGAAAGCGGGAACGGACTTGCGCGGGGTCTTGGCGAGCTTGCGGAACAGCTCCGCCTCGCGGGCCCGGTAGGGGGTGCCATCGGCCTTGAGCAGGTCGTGGAACCACACGGTCGGCGGCTCCATCGTGTACGGGCGCTGCCAGCTGTCCCACGGGAAGCGTGTCTGGATCGCACCGTCAACGAAGCCCCAGTTGATCATGCCGATGTTCTCGCGGCGGGCGATCGGCAGGATGGTGTCCACGTTGGAACCGGCGCCACGTGCCAGCCACTCGGTGCAGATCAGCGGGCGTCCATACTTCTTCAACTGCGCCACGCGCGAAACGAAGGCTTCGGGCTGCTCGTAGTTGTGGAAGGTGATCACGTCCGAGCGCTCCAGCTGGGTGCGCTGGATCGAGGTGAGCGAGGCGGCACCCGGCGACCAGTCATCGCCGATCCACACGCCGCTGGTGAGCGGCTGGGTCGGCTTCTTCGCGCGGGCCCAATCGAAGATCTGCGGCAGCAGTTCGGCAATGCGTTCCTGCTCGCCCTTCAGCTGCTTGTCCATGTAGTTGCCGCCACCGGGGTTGTCCGGCTCGTTCCACAGGTCCCAGGCCAGCACGCGCTTGTCGTTGGCGAATGCGCCCACCACGCCTTCCACGTACTCGCGGAAGTGCTTGTCGTTGGCCGGGTCCACCAGCATGTGGCGGCTCGGGCTCTGCACCCAGCCGGAGTTGTGCACGCCGGGAATGGGGCGGTGCTGCGGGCCCAGCTTCGGGTCCGGGTCCCAGCAGCTGTCGAACAACACCAGCATCGGGCGGATGCCATGCTTTTCAGCAATGCTCAGGAAGGTATCCACGCGCTTGATGAAGCCCTGCGGGTCCTGCTGCCACAGCAGGTCGTGCAGGTACACGCGCATGGTGTTCATGCCGAACTGTTCGTGCGCCCAGCCCAGCTCGCGGTCGATCGCTTCCGGGTCGAAGGTGTCGGCCTGGAACATCTCCAGCTGGTTGATCGCGTTGGAGGTGGTGTAGTTGGCGCCGACCAGCCATTCCTGCTTCGCATACCATGCGTCGGCTTCGGCCGGTGTCCAGCGCGCACCATCGTTCGCATGCGCCATCGGCGCCACGGCGAGCAACGTCGCCAGCAAGGGGGAAAGCCACTTTCGCATGGGATGCATCTCCTTGGGTCATGAGCTGCCCGTCCTGGCGTGAACCGGGAGGCGGGCATTACGTGGTGGTAGCGGTGCCGGTGCGGTGACCGGCGGGTGCGCGGTGCGCGGGATCAGCGGCGCGGTGTTGCGTCGCGGTCCGTAGAGAAGTCGTAGACGATCCGGTTCAGATAGGTCTCACCCGGTGCCAGCCGCGCCGAGCCGAACGCCGGCTGGTTGGGCGTATCCGGGAACAGCTGCGGTTCCAGCGCGATGGCATCGCCCTGGCGGTACACGCGACCACTCTTGCCCACCGTGCTGCCATCCAGGAAGTTGCCCGAATAGAACTGCAGGCCCGGCTGGGTGGAAAGCAGGGTCATCACCCGGCCGGAGCGCGGATCGTGCACGCGTGCCACTTCGCGCAGGTCACGCACCGGTGCCTTGCTGATCACCCAGTTGTGGTCGTAGCCCTGGCCGATCAACAGCTGCGGCTCATCGCCCCGGCGCAGGTCGCGGCCGATCGGCTTGGCCTTGCGGAAATCGAACACGGTGCCTTCCACCGGCTGCAGGACGCCGGTTGGAATCAACGTCTTGTCCACCGGCGTATACGCGCTGGCCGGAATGGTCAGCTCATGCTCCATCGCCGAGCCGGAGCCTTCACCGGAAAGGTTCCAGTACGCGTGGTTGCTCAGGTTGACGATGGTGGGCGCATCGGTGGTGGCGCGGTAGTCGATCTCAAGTCGGCCATTGCCCTTCAGTGCATAAGTGGCGGTAACGGTCAGCGTGCCCGGGAAGCCCATCTCGCCATCCGGGCTCACGTGCTGCAGCGTGGCGTGGTCGGGCGTGGCTTCCACGATCTTCCAGACCACCTTGTCGAAGCCGCGGGTGCCGCCGTGCAGGCTGTTGACGCCGTTGTTGACCGGCACCTGGTAGGTCTTGCCATCCAGGGTGAAGCGGCCCTTGGCGATGCGGTTGGCGAAGCGCCCCACGATGGTGCCGAAGTACTGCGGGTTGTCCAGCGTGGCCTGCAGGTTGCCGTCACCCAGCAGCACATCGGCGAACTTGCCGTCGCGGTCAGGCACTTCGAGCGAATGCAGCGCCGCACCCAGCGTGAGCACCCGCGCCTGCATGCCGCTGCCATCGTGCAGCAGGATCGATTCCACCTGCGTGCCGTCGGCGGTCTTGCCCACCACGGTGCGTTCCTGGGCGCCTGCGGCCCCCACCACGGACAGCGCCAATGCGCCGATCAATCCTGCAGTCTTCCCCTTGCCAGCACGCATTGCCCAAGACCCCTCTCGATGTCGTGGAGCGTACAAAAACATATAATCAGACAATAGGCACGTTGCGACGCAGCAAGCGTTTTGGGCCAGTGCCTCAGCGCGGGGTGTTGGCGATGGCGTGGATGGCGGAAAACCCGCGTACAACCGCCTCGGCAGACGCAACGGTGTGCGCTGCGATGCCCAGTTCTGCCAGCGCCGCCTGGTAGAGGCGGGTCACCGGACCCGAGCCCACCAGCGGCACCGACGCGCTTCCCAGCGCCGGGAACAGCGCCAGCGCATCGGCGATTTCCGCGCCGGCCAGCAGGCCGCGCAGGTACGAACTGGTCTGGTCACGGGGTAGGGCGCCACGGATCATCCGGGCGCGTACGCCGAACAGCAGGGCACCCAGACCAAGCGTTCCGTTTGCCGCAGCGCGCACGCCTTCGGCGAAGGCCGGCCCTGGCTCGCCCGGGCCTTCAAGCACCGACGCCAGCAGGCCACCACTGGCCAGCCGGTCAAACAGTTCGCCCGACATGGAGGTCATGAAACTCTCCACACGGCCATCGCTGAGCTGGATCCATTTCGTGTGCGTCCCGGGCAGCGCCACGATGGCATCGGGGTCCACGTTGCCGCCGCGCAGCAGGCCCAGCAGTTCGGTCTCTTCGCCGCGCATCACGTCCGGCGCGCCATCGATCGGGCGCACGCAGGCCATGCCCGGCACGATGCTGAGTGACAGCCCGCCGATCTGCGTACGCACCAGGCTCTGCGCGACCGTGGCCGCGCCCGCCGGACATTCCACGTACCCGGCATCGACCCAGCCCACGTTGGAGCCGATCATGCCGGCGGCGTAAGCTTGGCCTGCGTGCGGCCAGCGCGCACGGATCGCATCGGCGGCGGCGGCCATGCCGTCCCGATCAAGCGTTGCAACGCCGGCCGGCGCCTCGTACGCATCGAGGATCTGCCCATCGGCACCAATCAGATACGCGCGCAGATTGGAGCTGCCCCAGTTGATGCCAATGATGCTGTCGGTGTCCTGCTGCTGCATGGCGGGTCCTTGGATGGAGGGGGTGCGGTTGCCTATTGTCTGATTATATGGTTTGGTTGCGCGGCACTGGCAAGCCTGCCAGCGCGGCATCCCACGGGAGGGGAACATGGTGAACGGCACGCTTCGTGCGCTGGTGGTTGCGGCGCTCCTGCAGGCATCGGCAGGCGCCTCCGCGCTCGATCCGGCAAAGGACAATCCGCTGCTGGATTCGGGCCCGGATCCTTGGGTCACCCAGGAAGGGCAGGTCTTCTACTACATGGGTACGCACGGCGACCGGCTGGCGATCCGCGCCACCACCGATCTGTCGAAACTCGCCGAGGCCAAGGAAGTCACCGTGTGGCGTCCACCGGCAACCGGACCGAATGCCAAGTCGATCTGGGCGCCGGAACTGCATCGCATCGATGGCAAGTGGTACATCTACTACACCGCCGCCGCCAGCGCCGCAGCCGAAGGGCAGGAAGACGCGCATCGCAGCGTGTTCGTGCTGGAGAACAGCAGCGCCGATCCCACCGAGGGCGAATGGCGTGACCGCGGCCGCCTGGCCACCGCGCACCCCGGCATCGATGGCACCACGTTCGCCACCCACGGCAAGCGCTACTTCGTCTACTCGCCGTACGTCGGCCCGGACAGCGTGCTGTCCATCGTCGCGATGTCCAACCCGTGGACGCTCACCGGCGACGAAACCATCATCGCGCGTCCCGATCAAGCGTGGGAGCGCCAGGGCGGCCGCCAGATCCTCGAAGGCCCGGAATTCCTGCAGGGCCCCAAGGGCGATCTGTTCCTGACCTACTCAGGCAGCGCCTGCTGGTCCGACGGCTACGCGATCGGCCTGCTGCACGCCAAGGCAGGTGCCAACCCGCTTGATGCAAAGGCGTGGACCAAGGCCAAGCAACCCATCCTGGCCAAGAATCCGGCAGGCAACGTATACGCACCCGGCCACAACGGTTTCTTCCATATGAGCGACGGCACGCCGTGGATCATCTACCACGCCAACCCGGGCCCCGACATGGGCTGCACCGCGAAGCGCTCGCCGCGCGTGCAGCCGGTGCATTGGGACGGGCAGGGCAGGCCTGTGCTGGATCTGCCGGTGGGTCGCACAAGCCCCCACTGATAGACCGCACCATCCTGCGCGGTGAGGCCGTCATTCAGACGGCCGTACACAGCCCCGGGCGTATAGTCGATCCACACTACGTTTCCCCATGGCACCGAACTCCCCCGAGTTCATCACCGCAAGGATCGACGCAATGCCCAAGGGCTCAGACCTGTTGGTCGCCGCACTCGAAAACGAGGGCGTGGACCGCATATTCGGCGTTCCGGGCGAGGAAAACCTCGACTTCCTGGAATCGCTTCGCAACTCCAGCATCGAGCTGGTCCTCACCCGCCACGAACAGGCGGCCGCCTTCATGGCCGCCACCCACGGCCGCCTTACCGGCAGGCCCGGCGTCTGCCTGGCGACGCTCGGCCCCGGCGCGCTGAACTTCTCCACGGGCGCGGCCTACGCCCACCTGGGGGCCTGGCCGATGATCCTCATCACCGGCCAGAAGGCGGTGATGAGCGCCAAGCAGGCCCGGTTCCAGATCGTGGACATCGTGGCCTCGATGAAGCCGCTCACGAAAATGACCCGTCAGATCGTCAGTGCCGCGGCCATCCCGGCCACCGTGCGCGATGCCTTCCGCGTGGCCATGGAAGAGCGGCCCGGCCCGGTCCACCTGGAACTGCCGGAGGATATTGCCGGTGAGGAAGTGCCCGACGTCCCGGTCATTCCCGTCCACCCGCTGGAGCGCCCGATAGCCCACGCCTCCGCGCTGGACCGGGCAGAGGCGGCCATCCTCGCCGCCAAGCGTCCGCTGGTGATGATCGGCGCGGCCTGCAGCCGCCCGTGGCTGACCGAATCGCTCTCCACGTTCGTGGCGCGCACCCGCCTGCCGTTCTTCAACACCCAGATGGGCAAGGGCGCCGTCACCGGCGGCTCCAACCTGTACATGGGCACCGCTGCGCTTTCCGAAGGCGACTACGTCCACGAGGCGGTCGCCCGCGCCGACCTGATCATCGCCATCGGCCATGACACTGTTGAGAAGCCGCCGTTCCTGATGAAGAGCAGCGGGGGCCCCAAGGTCATCCACGTGAGCTTCCAATCCGCCACGGTCGAGCAGGTCTACCACCCGGATATCGAAGTGATCGGTGACATCGGCCCCAGCGTGGATGCGTTGGCCGAGCGGCTGGAAGGCAAGTTGTCCGAAGACCAGGGCATGATCGAGCTGCGCCAGAAGATCCTGTCGCGCCTCAACGACCGTGCCGATGAGGACCGCTTCCCGGTCACCCCGCAGCGGTTGGTACACGACGTGCGCGAGGCCATGCCCGAAGACGGCATCGTCTGCCTCGACAACGGCATGTACAAGATCTGGTTTGCCCGCAATTACCGCACCCACGTCGCCAACACGCTGCTGCTGGATAACGCCCTGGCCACCATGGGCGCAGGCCTGCCGTCGGCGATGATGGCCTCGATGCTGTACCCCAAGCGGCGCGTGCTGGCCGTGTGCGGCGATGGCGGCTTCATGATGAACTCGCAGGAGATGGAAACCGCCGTGCGGCTGGGCCTGAACCTGGTGGTGATCATCCTCAATGACAGCGCCTACGGCATGATCCGCTGGAAGCAGGCCGTGGATGGCTTTGAAGATTTCGGTATGCGCTTTGGCAACCCGGATTTCGTGCGCTACGCCGAAGCCTATGGCGCCAAGGGCACTCGCGTAACGTCCGTGGAAGAACTGGTGCCCACGATCGAAGCTGCCTTTGCCGGCGGCGGCGTGCACCTGCTGGACGTGCCGATCGACTATTCCGAAAACACCCGCGTTCTGGTTGACGAGCTGCGCAACCGCACCCCCGATGTGGGCTGTGCGTAAGCGCCACCGTTGACCGCTGAATACAAGGAACCCCACATGTTGACCGTAGTACAAGCCTTCGACCGCGCCCCCATCCAGGACGTCCCGTTCGATGACGCTGCCGCGCTGGAGCGCAAGCTCGGCAATGCCGAACGCGTTTTCAAGGACCGCGACGGCTGGCTCAAGCCGCACCAGCGCATTGCCATCCTGCGCAAGCTGGCGACCCTGATGGAAGCCAAGCGCGACCACCTGGCCCTGCAGATCGCGCGCGAAGGCGGCAAGCCGCTGCCCGATGCCATTGTCGAAACCAACCGCGCCATCGATGGCGTGCACAACGCCGCCGATGAACTGCGCAACTTCGCCGGCCGCGAAATCCCGATGGGCCTGTCGGCCGCGGCAGAGAACCGCTGGGCGTTCACGACCAAGGAGCCGCTCGGCATCGTGGCCGCCATCTCCGCGTTCAACCACCCGTTGAACCTCATCGTCCACCAGGTTGCCCCGGCAATCGCAGTGGGGTGCCCGGTCATCATCAAGCCGGCGTCCACCACGCCGCTGTCGTGCTTGGAGTTCGTGGCGATGGTCCACGAGGCCGGTCTGCCGGAGCCGTGGTGCCAGAGCTTCATTCCGGAAGGCAATGAATTGGCCGAAGCGCTGGCCACCGACAAGCGCGTGGCCTTCCTCAGCTTCATCGGCTCGGCGCGGGTGGGCTGGTCATTGCATTCCAAGCTCGCCCACGGCGCGCGCTCGGCGCTGGAGCATGGCGGCGTGGCGCCGGCCATTGTGGACCGCAGCGCGGACCTGGCCAAGATCATCGAGCCCATCGTGAAGGGCGGTTACTACCACGCCGGGCAGGTGTGCGTGTCCACCCAGCGCATCTTCGTGCACAACGACATTGCCGAGGACTTCACCGAAGCCCTCATCGCGCGCGTGGAGAAGCTGCGCACCGGCGACCCCACCCTGAAGGACACCGAAGTAGGCCCGCTGATCCAGCCGCGCGAAGCCGACCGGGTGGCCGAATGGATCGACGAGGCAGTGAAGGGTGGGGCCACGCTCGCCACCGGCGGCAAGCGCCTCTCCGAAACCACGTTGCAGCCCACCGTGCTGCTCAACCCAGCCGCTGATGCACGGGTGACCACGCAGGAGATCTTCGGGCCGGTGGTGGCGGTGTATCGCTACAGCGAACTGGACGAGGCCATCGCACGCGCCAATTCGCTGCCCACCGCCTTCCAGGCCAGCATCTTCGCCCAGGACATCGACGTGGCCATGCGCGCCGCCAATCGCCTGGATGCCTCGGCCGTGATGATCAACGACCCCACTGCGTTCCGCACCGACTGGATGCCGTTCGCCGGCCGCCGGGAATCGGGCTACGGCACGGGCGGCATTCCGTACACCATGCGGGACATGTCGCAGGAAAAGATGATCCTGATGCGCAGGAGCTGAGCCCAGGCCCGGAAACGGTATGTTTTCTGGGTGGGGCACAGTAGTTGTACGGGCGCGCAGGGGTAGGGCAGCTGATGCAATAGCAAGGCATCCGCCGCCCGGCCCCCGTTCTGGAGATTTCCATGCGCGTCCTCGCCTTGTCGTCCTCTGTCACGCTGCTTGTCGCCGCCCTCGCCATGGGCGGGTGCCAAACCACGCCGCAACCCGCTGAAGCTTCAGCGCCTGCGCCCCGATCAATGCCAGGGCCCGTGACTGCCGCCGCTGCCGGGGTGACATTGCAGGGCCAGATCACCGCCCTGGACAAGAGCAGCCGCGCAGTGACGGTCACCGGCGCCGACGGCGGCAGCCTGTCCTTCGTGGCCGGGCCCGATGTGCGCAACTTCAACCAACTGAAGGTGGGCGACAACGTAACGCTCGATTACCGCGCCGCCGTCGCACTGGACCTGCAGCCGGCAGGCAGCGGCGAGGTAGGCGTGACCACCTCGCAGGCCGGCACCGTCCCGGTAAGGGGTGCCATCCCGGGTGGGGCACGGTCCAACACCGTCAATATCGTCACCGAAGTCGTGGCCGTGGACCCGGTGGCCAACACCATCGCCCTGCGCGGGCCGAGCGGCAACACCCAGCTCATCGCCGTCGAACGCGAAGACCTGCGTGCCAAGCTACCCAACGTGAAGCGGGGCGACCTGCTGCGAATCTCCTATACCGAAGCCGTCGCGCTGGGCATTCGCCGCGACAGCCCCTGAACAACGGCGGGGGAGGCCCGGGGCAGGTGGGCGCACGCCTGCCCCGGTGGGGCACTTGACGGGCCAGTGGGTAGCCTTGAAGATCGGCGCATTCAGCCTGCCGTCCAAGGATTGACCATGTCTGGCTTCATCGGTGACCTGTTGGAAGGCATTGTCGATTTCGTGACCGACATCTGGCTGCTGCGCCGGCAGCGCGCCGCAAATGGCAGGTCGGCGAATTCGTGGGGTGAAGATGCGGCGGATACGGCCGTGTTCAATGCGTGGGTGATTGGCCTTTCGATCCTGGCCCTCGCTGCAGGCATGATCATGCTCTTCGTACTGAAGCTGCCGCTGTGGATGAGCTTGGCGCCGGTCGTCGCGGGCGGGGTGTACGTGGGCTACCGTTGGATTGCGCTGACCCGCGCCTGATCGCGCACCGTGCGTCGAATGCGTCATGCGTTCCGAAACGCCGAGTCGAATACTTCTAGAGCGGCGAACGCCTCACTCGTGACCGGGTTCCACCAGAAACACGCCGCACCGCACGAAATTGCACGCAAACGGCCCATTCCACGCCACGTATAGATGGCGTCGATTAAACGCGGCTGATCGAAAGATCAAAACAACTTCCGGTATGCTCACGTTCGCGACATGGTTGAGCCTGGGAGCGTAAGAACTCCCGTAAGACGATGCAATCGAGACGTGCCATGTCGGGAGGGTGACGAAATAAAACACCTTCGCGGAAATACGTTGCGCCGGCTTACGCGGTTCTTAACCTCCCGACTCCCTCGCCATCCCGGCGAGGGAAGCTCCCCAACGGAGGTTCCACCATGTCCAGCCATTCCACCGACGCATCTTCCAGCGCAGTCGCCAGTCAAAAGCTCTGGTGGCGCAAGCCCAAGAGCGTAATGACCAACGCGCTCCATCACGACGGCCTGGTGACGTTTCCCGGCTGCCCACCCATTCCTTGCCTCAAGCTGCGAGGGCTGTGGATCCACGCCCTTGGGATTGAGCCAGGCACTCGCCTATATGTAGAGACTATGCCAGGCGTCATCGTTCTTTCGGTGGACTCACCAGCGGCAGCCAGCGCAACTGCAGTTGCATATCGAAACCAGAGGAGCGGCCCCATCAAGCTCGACGTGCAATAAGACGGCAAATAAACCCTCTCGGACCCGGACGGCTTCACGGTGAGCACACGTTAGGATAACGTCGCACAACCGGGCCCAGAGGTCCGGCTGCGAATCAATTGGACCTTGAAGGACGGAGTATGAAGTTTCCGATAGCCGCGGCCATTGGTGCTTTGCTGTTGGCTGGCTGCACGGGGCCATCTACAGCTGGATCAGCCTCAGCTGAGGACTTGGCGGGCACTTACGTGAGCCCGCTACCGAGTGGGAAGAATTATCTCCTCCTTTCAACGGACAGGCGCGGCGTGATCGTTACTGAGGAGTCGAACGGCAGCTTTCGCATGTTGATGACGTTTGACTGGAGCGTGGATGGAGATGAGTTCCATCAAACCCGCGTCAGGTGGACCACCGATGGGCGGACATCTCATCTATCGCACGACGACAGCACTACTTACCGGCTCATTGGGCACGCTTTGGAGACGCGTGCAACTTCAACCGGGAACTGGATCCGATGGGAGCGAACGAACCCAGATGTGTTCAAGGACGTCACTGATGCGGTTTCAGCAAAATTCACCCGAAAAGACGGCGACTGACTGTGTCGGCTCAATCAAGCCGGACAGCTTCGAGGCCCGGGAATCATAAGCTCAAGTCCGTACTCGACTGAAGACAAGAAACTGACTTCTGGCAAGTCAGCATCAGGAAATGAGCCGCGAATGCACTTTGAGCGGAACAGCTCAAGCCAGTGATCCTGCGGCCCATCAGGAGGGCCGTGGCTTATTTGAATGAGCAAGGATCCATCCGCGCCCTCCCAGACGAGGCGTAGTTGGGCATTTCCTCTTCTTATCGAACTAATGCAGCCAGCCGAGTTAACAAACGAAGACTCTTGCCACACGTCAAAGCCGCTTGCCTTGGCAAGCTCGCGGAACAGCGAAAGGGCATCTTCCACGTTGAGTATAATCACCGGCCTGCTCTTATCGGTCCGATTGTGGTCGTGGTTGTCAGTCGGTTCCGACCGACCTAAGATCGAGAAGCGTCAAAAGGGGAGCCTACCATGCGGGAGGCTTTACACAGGCGGTGTTGCCGGGCCAGGTGCCTGGCTATTGGATGATTGAGTACTAATGTCCGTATTCGAGTTCAGTGGCAGGTGGAAAGAGGAGTTGGTCTGCACGGGGCCAGGTGGCTCGTTCGTGCTGGAGTTGCCGATGGGCATCCTCACCGCTTACCTTCCAACCGAGGATGCGTTCAAGAGAACGGCGCCGACCTGGGCTGAAGACCTTTGGCCGCAGTTGCGGGACGAGCTTGAGCAGTGGTGTGTCGCCAACAAGGCGCAACTGGTCATAGACCCAACTGCTGGGGTTTATTAGGCATGGCCTGAACAACCAGCGTTGAGCCCTGAGTTCGCCGGTCCGGCTCGATTTGCGACTGACTGACACCTGATTCGAAATGGTCGGAGCTGGCCAGCCTACCTCCCCAGCGCAATCGACCACGTCAGAAAAGCGGCCCACATCGGCAGGATTAACAACGTCCGCCCGGCAAGTTCCCGGAACCTGCGACGGCCGGACACAGCGACCAGGAGCGCGAATACGGGACCCAGAATGCCCATCTCGATCAGCAGGTTCCGCCAGAGATAAAAATTGTCGAACGCCAGTGATCCTGCACTTGGAAGCACGCCGACGGGATTGGCAGCTCCGCCATGGATGGGCCAGAACAGCGGAACAGGGTGAGCTCCCACCAGGAAGTCGAGGAGCGGGTGGGAAATCCCGGCAGCCAGCAACCAGCTGAGCTTGAGGTTCGCGGCTGGGAACCGCGACATGGTGAGCTTGACGAAGAACGCGGCAGCTATTGCGAACAGCAGGCTATGACTGAACCGAGGGTCTGCCCCGTAGTCGGAGAACCAGACAGCGAAGTAGTCCAAATCCGGCCCTACAGCCAAGGCAACGAACGGAACCGCCGCCCAGCGCGACGAGCCACGTCGCTGCGCGTTGCAGTACAGGTACATTGTGAGTCCTGCCGAGGCATGGGCCGCGATGGAAGACATCGGTTCGATTATTGGTGATCAGCGACGAGCGTGACCCGCCCGCGTGGGCGGCTGATGGCGCCTGTGTGTGGTGTGAGTGAAGCGAGACGCAGAAGCCAGCTCCCACTAGCTTGATGACCGGCCATCAGCCGCCTAAGATCCGTCCAGTTCGTGAAGTGCGGCATCCCGGTGGCGGCAGTTGGACCTGAGGAGCTACGACGTGGCACTTGAGACTGTGGCAGAAGCACCCGTCGACTTTGCATTTGCCGTCGGCGACTGGCACGTAAGGCACCGCCGCCTGCGCGATAGGCTGGTGGGCTGCACCGACTGGGTTGAGTTTCCAGGCGAGATGTCCACCCGGTCGGTGCTGGGTGGCTTCGGGAATGTCGAGGACAACCTCCTGCATCTGCCCGAAGGCCCGTACCGGGCAGTTGCTTTGCGCTCCTTCAATCCGCAGACACTGCAATGGTCTATCTGGTGGCTTGATGGGCGGGCCCCGGGGCAGCTCGATGTTCCCGTCGTGGGCTCGTTTACGGATGGCGTTGGCCTCTTCTACGCAGATGACACGCTGAATGGTGCTCCCATCCGTATCCGGTTCACCTGGCTAACTTCAAACCCGGAGAACCCCAGATGGGAGCAGGCATTTTCCTCGGACAATGGCGCGAGCTGGGAGACCAACTGGACCATGGATTTCACTCGCGCGCCGTCTCGGCCTTAGGCCAAGGAACGTGTGTCAGCCAGATCCGCTGCAGCTTGGGACATGGATGACAAACGGCTCGGCAGCCAGGAAGGGCTCCAGTGACGCCATGAAACGTGCGTGCGCGGAACTGGGCTCGAATCCTTCCACGTGCGCTGCAAGATCCGTCCAGTCCACCTCAAGGAGGTAGACATCTGCCCGATCAATTGACGGCACGAGTCGGTGGCGGATGTGACCCTCCGCGCTGGCCACAAGGCCGGCGACGCTCGCAAACGCCGCTTCGAAAGCGGCGCCTTGTCCGGGCTGGATGCTCAACACCGCCAGTTCCGTTACGTGATTGCGCGTGCTCACAGGGCGGCTGCCTTCAGGGAGGCCTTCCGCTCCCGGAACCGCTCAGGTACCTCAAGTGTCTGTCCCACCACATCAATGGCCACCTTGCCGCGAAGCGCGTAGACGCCTCCGTTCTCAAGCAACTCATGCGCCTCGGCCATCCGCGCAAGGGGCAGGGTAGCGCCAAGGATTGGTTTCACCAGCCCGCGTTCCACAAGGTGGGTCAGCGCATCCAGCTTCCCTCTATTCTGGCGGGTGAACACGAAGTGGTAGCTGGCGTTCCGGCCCCATGCTTCGATGAGGTTCTGCGGCTGCGCGATGTCCACCAGGCTGACCACGCGACCGGCGTCTGCCAGCACCAAGGGGCTGCGGGTCAGCGTATCGCCCCCGATCGTATCGAAAACGACGTTGACGCCCCGGCCTCGCGTCATCGTGGCGATGGCCTCGACGTAGTCTTCCGAGGTGAAGTCGATCGCCTCGTCTGCACCCAGCGACTTCACGAACGCATGATCCACGGCACGTGCCGTCGTGATCACCCGTGCGCCGATGGCCTTCGCCACCTGGATCGCGAGGGTGCCCACGCCGCCTGCTCCGCCATGAATCAGCACGGTTTCGCCCACGGTGAGCTGGGCGCGCGTCACGAATGCCTCCCACACGGTGCCGCCGGCGAGTGTGAGGCTGGCGGCTTCCAGGTGGCTTATGTTCTCCGGCTTTCGGCCCACCAGCTCGACATCAGCCACGTGCTGTTCGGCATAGGAGCCTGCGCCGCCAAAGATCCTGGGCGTGTAATAAACCTCGTCGCCCACGCCGAACTCGGTCACGTGCGAGCCGACTTCCTCGATCACGCCGGAAATATCGTGTCCGATGATCGCAGGAAGCGGAACATAGTCCACGTAGTCGCCCCGGCGGATCTGATAGTCGAGCGGGTTGATGGCCGTGGCGTGGACGCGCACACGGACCTGGCGGGGGCCGACGGCCTGCACCGGAACGTCGCGCAGCTCGAAGGCTTCGGGTCCGCCGAAGCGGGCGAGAACCATGGCCTTCATGGTGTTTTTCATAATGATGCCTCCTCATGGTGGGTGCGGCCCGGATCGGCCTGCAACGCCAGTAATGGTGGGTTCCAGCGCCCAGAGGGGGTAGGGATGGCGCGTGTGAAACAGCTTCAAGGAAGTTTTGAAAGCGGCACGGCGCGTGGAGCTTCCGGTGCGCGCGTGACGAGTCGCCGCCTCTTCGGTGATGATGTATTCGGTGGACCACAAGGCGACTGCGATGGACTTCTCCGATTTGACCCTGTTCGTGCGGATCGCCCGGCTGGCCAGCATCAGCGCTGCCGCCCGTGACCTGGGCATCACGCCGGCGGCGGCCAGCGCACGCCTGGCATCGTTCGAGAAGGACCTGGGGTCGCGCCTGGTCCACCGCACGACGCGGGCGACAACCTTGACCGAGGACGGTGCCGCGTTCCTGCCCCATGCAGAGCATCTGCTGGAGTCCGCCGAGCTGGCGCGGGTCGCCCTGGGTCGTGGGAATGCCACCCCAAGCGGCGTACTGCGGATCGCCGCCCCCTCTTCGTTCGCCCGCATGCACATCGTGCCGGGTTTGCCGGAGTTCACGTCCCGCTACCCGGACCTCAGGCTGGACATGCGGATCTCTGACAGCGTCGTCGACCTCGTGGAAGGGGGATTCGACGTTGCAGTGCGCTATGCAGACCTGGGGGATTCATCATTCGTCGCCAGGCGGATCGCTCCCGACAAGCGCGTCCTGGTTGCATCGCCAGGCTACCTGGAACGCCACGGCGAGCCGCAGTCGCCGGAAGAACTGGACAGGCACGCGTGCCTGGTGGTCGGCACACTCGACCTGTGGACGTTCCAGAGGCCTGATGGCGGGGTGACCGCCAAGCGCGTTGCGCCCACTATTCGAATCAACGACGGCGGCGCCGTATGCACTGCTGCACGCGACGGTTTGGGAATCGCCTTGATGGCGACCTGGTGCGCTGCGGATGAGATTCGTGCCGGGACACTGGTCCCGATCCTGCGCGACTTCCCCCTGGTATCCACCCAGACGCTCTGGGCGATCTACCCGAGCGCGCGCGAACTCGCGCCCAAGGTGCGGGTCTTCATCGACTGGCTGGTGGAGCGTATTGGTCCAGAGCCCTATTGGGACCGGGGCTTGTTACTTTGATCTGGCCTACGTAGCAGCTTGAGAGTTTCGCTTGAAACGGGCGATCCGCGCTCGCTTGTTGGCCGGCCGCAGCTGCTCTAAGATCGCGCATCGGCCGGGGGGAATCCTGCCGTGAGAGCCGAAGCCGCGTCGCGGCTCGTCCTGTTTCAGTAACTTGACCGCGCAGGTGAATTCAATGGAATTGATCGGTTTCGCTATCGTCCTTTTCCTATGTCTGGGTATTGGCAAGGTCATCAACATCATAGCGCGCCGATTGGTGTTCAACGGCGCCGGCCTCTACCTTGCACTATTTTCGGCCTTCGCAATCTGGAACATCTACATGTCGTGGAACTCCACCCTCGATTCATTCCAGATGGGATACGCCTTCGGTCGCAACATCACACCACCGCTGATCATCGCCTTGGTTGCCACGTACTTCTTCTTCAAGTTCAGGACAGACAAGGCGCATCAGCTTCGTGTCCAGAAGGTACGCCAGAGCAGGGCGGAGGTGAGCGCGACCGCTGACAACTGAGTCAGGCAGTCGTTGCTGGTCATCTGGAGCAAGGTGCGCACCCACGTGAGCGGATACTGGTTCAGTTCCTCGCTGTTTGATATCGAGCCTGACGAGCAGGATGCGTCCAGCCCGCAGAGAAACGGACGACAGCTCGCGCTCTGGCTCGGGTCGCAACTTGAGCAGCGCGGCTATGTCATTGAAAAGGTTGTCGAAGAGGACTGGGGTTGGTGCGTCATCTGCCAGTCCAAGCCCTTCCTGCTGTGGGTGGGCTGCGGAAACATGGATGACGCGGGTGACGAGCCTGAGGCGCCGGCGTCACGGACGGACTCGATTACCTGGCACTGCTTCCCGGCAGCTGAGACCCCGTGGCTGACCCGCTTGCTTAAGCGTGTTTACACCGCACCCGCATTGGCGCGCCTGGATGCCCAGCTGCGAGTGATACTGTCGAGCGATCCCGGCATCGAGCTCACTTCATGATGCCCGGCCATTAGCCGCCAGGGGTTTCCCGACTGCTGCAGATATGTGTACCCATTTACTGAACCAGGAAGGCGAAGTGAAACTCCTTACAAATTGGCAGTGCCGCACGAGAGCTGCTGCATGGGTAGTCGCTCTAGGCAGTTTGTCGTCGGCGGTCGCGGCCACCACCACCGCCACCACCGAGCCGTCGCCACAGCTCTTGACTGCGATCGACACGATCATGATGCAGGGAGTTACCAGCAAGACTCCTGGCTGTGTGTTGGGTCTGCACTCGAAGGGCGTGGACCTTGTGCGTGCCTACGGACAGGCGGATCTCGAACGCAATGTCGCCATGGATGTAGACAGCGTTTTCAACATCGCATCCGCCAGCAAGCAGTTCACTGCCGCCGCCGTGCTGCTGCTCGCCAATGAGAGAAAACTGTCGCTGGATGATGACATCCGCAAGTACCTGCCGGAGCTCCCGGCGCAGCAGCAGCCGATCACGGTAGACAACCTGCTCAGCCACACCAGTGGGTTGCGTGACTTCCGCTACACCGACTGGCTGCTTGGACGCGATGCGATGCCTCAGCACAACCAGGACATCCTGGATTACGCGTCGCGGCTGAAGTCGCTTAACCATGCGCCCGGCGAGTCGCATTCCTATACCAACACCGGCTACGTTCTGTTGGCGATCATCGTCGAGCGCATCACTGGCCGCAGCCTCCAGGAGTTCAGCCAGGAGCGACTGTTCGCGCCAGCTGGGATGACACACACGCAATGGGAGGTCGACAGCCAGCAGCTCGTGGATAAGCGGGCCTACGGCTATGTGATGGAAGAAGCAGCCCACGATAGCAAGCCGGCACGCTTCTCTCAGGCTCTGACGGCCCGCAACACCTATGGTCATGGCAACCTGCTTACAACTGCAGGCGACCTGCAACGCTGGAACGTAGCCTTGTCGCGCAATGTCTTTGGCCCAAGCCTGACTGCCCAGTTGGAGGAAAGAGCCACGCTACGCAATGGCGTTGTGATCAACTACGCACGTGGAGAAATGGTCGGCGAGTACCGTGGCTTCCGCGAAGTCAAACACGGGGGCTACAACGGAAACTACATGGCTTGGGTGGGGCGATATCCGGACGCGGATCTGTCAATGTCCTATGTGTGCAACAGCGATGCCGACAATGTCGACCCGTACGACATCCTCGACCTGTTCCTGCCCAAGGATGCGCCGTCGCGCCAGCCCGCGCCTGTGCAGGGTGCAGATGACCTGTCGACGCGCAGTGGCATCTATCGCCGCATTGATACTGGGCAGCTGGCCGTATGGACGTTTCCAGGCAAGGCGAAAGTGGAAGGCGGCCGTTTCGTGATGGGGCCGTACACCTATCAGCTTGACCCCAACGACCCAGAGCGGATAACCCGGCGAAACTATGGCAACACGGCCGAATGGGTACGCGTGCGCGAGCGGGAGCCCGCAGCGTCCAGTTTTCGCGAATTCCAAGGCCGCTTCACCAGCGACGAGTTGCTCGCCAGCTACGACATCACGTTCGATGGCAAACAATTGAGGATGACCGTGCGCGGTATTTCGCACCTCACCGCCATGTTGCAGCCCCGCGCTCCGGATGCATTCGAGGCCCAGGAACTTTCCCAGCTGCAAGGCACCCTCATAGTGTTCAAACGAGACAAGCGCGGTCGCATCATTGGGATGGCGATTGCGCCCGACGGGTTGCATGAGATCCCTTTCCGAAAGGACGCCGCGAACTGATGAGCCGTCACTGGTCCGCCTTCCCCGGCGGCATCCCCTCATCACGCTCGTGCCACGGCGGAAGCTCCAGCGCATGACCCTTGAGCATGGCGTTGATGCGCGCGCGCACCTGGCTCCTCTCGGCGTCCGCGCATTCGTCCAGAATCTCCGCAGCCAGCAGCTCAAACTGCGGCCAGAACTGCGCTGGATGGCGCGTGTGCGCCAACCAGTGCGCCAGCATCTCGTCCAGCGCGTCCAGCCGTGCCTGTATGTCGGGGCGCACGGTCATCCCGGCGGCGCCTCCAGGTCGAGTGCCACACGGTAGTGATGTCCGTCGTCGTTGAGCTGGACGGTGAGGTCCGGCTGCAGTACGTCATCCACATGCAGCGTGGGCTGGCCGCGCGCGGTACGGGTCACCACGAACTCATAGCGGCTCCGGCCGAAGCGGTAGCTCAGTTCGAACGACGGCCAGTGATCGGGCAGGCACGGTGCAAGCGACAGCCGGTCGCCCTGGCGGCGGATGCCGAGCAGGGATTCAACCAAGAGGCGATACATCCAGCCGGCCGAACCGGTGTACCAGGTCCAGCCGCCTCGGCCCACGTGCGGTGATACCGCGTAGACATCGGCCGCCAACACATAGGGTTCAACCCGGTAGGTCTGGACTGCCTCCGGGTCCAGCGCGTGGTTGAGGGGGTTGATCATGCCGGCCAGCTCCCAGGCGCGCGTCGCATCGCCCTGGTGTGCAAAGGCCATCGCTGCCCATACCGCCGCGTGGGTGTACTGGCCACCATTCTCGCGCACGCCCGGTACGTAGCCCCGAATGTAGCCGGGGTCTTCCGAGGTCTTGTCGAACGGCGGATCGAGCAGCTGGATCAGCTGGGCGTCTTTTCGCACCAGATGCGTGTACAGCGAATCCAGCGCCTGCTGGGCACGCTCGGGCGCGGCAACGCCGGACAGTACCGACCAGCTCTGCGAGATCGAATCGATGCGGCATTCCTCGCTCTGTTTCGATCCCAACGGGGTGCCGTTGTCGAACCACGCGCGGCGATACCATTCCCCGTCCCAGGCATGCTGTTCCAGGTTGTGCCGCAGGGTGTCGGCCTGCTCCTGGCACCAGTGCGCACGGTGTTCATCGCCACGCGCGTTGGCCAGCGCGATGAAGCGGCGCAGCGTGTCATGCAGGAAGAAGCCCAGCCACACGCTTTCACCGCGCTGCTGGTCGCCGACGCGGTTCATGCCGTCGTTCCAGTCGCCGCTGCCCATCAACGGAATACCGCGCTCGCCGAGCAGCCGGCAGCCGCGCTCGAGCGCAAGGACACAGTGCGCATAGAGGGTGCCGCGCAATGCCGAAGGGGTGGGCATGTCGTAGTAGCTTTCCTCCTCCAACGTCACCGCGCGCCCTTCTATGAAGCCGACCATTTCGTCCAGCACGGTGGCGTCGCCGGTGACTTCCAGGTAGCGGCATGCCCCCTGTGGCAACCAGAGGTAGTCGTCCGAGCAGCGGGTGCGCACGCCGCGACCCTGCGGCGGGTGCCACCAGTGCATCACATCGCCTTCGGCGAATTGGTGGGCGGCGCACAGCAGCAGGTGCTCGCGGGCCAGGTCCGGACGGGCGTGGATGAGCGCGAGCACATCCTGCAGCTGGTCACGGAAGCCGAACGCGCCGCCGGACTGGTAGTAGCCACTGCGTGCCAGATAGCGGCTGCCCAGCGTCTGGTAGACCAGCCAGCCATTGGCCAGCGCGTCCAGCGCCGGGTCCGGGGTGCGCACCTGCACGCTGGCCAGCACGTGGCGCCAGTGGATGCGCACGGCATCCAGCGCATCGTTGGCCTCGTGCGCGCCCTGGCGGCCTCGCACCAACGCCAGCGTTTCGTCGCGGTCGCGGCCCGCGCCCAGGCGGAACGTGGTTTCGCTGCGCTCGCCCGGTGCCAGCTCCAGCGGCACCTGCAGCGCCGCGCAGGGATCCAGGCCGGCGCCGGAGCGCCCACCCAGCCGCTCTCGACGCAGCGCCGCCGGTGCATGCAGGCCGCCGTTGCGGCCGATGAACTCCAGCCGGTCGCAGGTCCAGCCGCAGCCCTCGGCATCGGTATCGAAGAAGGCCATGCGGCCGCCGAAATCGGTGCTGTAGGTGTTGCGCGCCAGCAGCGCGCCGGTCTGCGGGTCGCGTTCGGTGACCACGTGCATGCGCGACTTCGCGCGCAGGTCACCCATCACCCATTCCACATAACCGACGGCCGACAGCCGCCGTGGCCGGCCCGACAGGTTGTGCAGGCGCAGGACCGAGTACTTCAGCGGCGCGGCGACGTCGACGAACACCCACAGCTCGCTGACGATGCCGTCCTCGAAGTGCTCGTACACCGTGTAGCCGAATCCGTGACGCGTGCGGTAGGCACCGGTACCCCGGCGCGGCAGCGGCATCGGCGACCAGACCCGGCCGGTGTCCTCGTCGCGCACGTAGAAGGCCTCGCCGCCGGTGTCGGACACCGGGTCATTGAGCCACGGCGTCAAGCGGAATTCATGCGCGTTCTCGAACCAGGTATAGCCGGGCGCACTCTCGCTGACCACCGTGCCCAGGCGGGCATTGGCGATCACGTTGGCCCACGGCGCCGGTGTCGGCGCACCTTCGCGCAGCAGCACCACGTACTCGCGGCCGTCGTCGCTGAAGCTGCCGGTCCCGTTATCGAACTGGCCGGCGCCACGGTAGGGCAGGAACGGCCACGGGTCGTCCACGTCCTCGTCGTGTGCGGGCGCCGGGGGCAGGCCGGGCTCGAAGTTCGGGTCGGCGAGGATGGGCAGCCCCGGCGTCTCGTCCATCGAGAGTTCCAGTTCTTCCTGCACCGCCTGCGGCACGAACGCCGGAATCCGTTTCGCGGGGGAAGCTTGGCGTCCCACCTGCGCAATCAGCGTGCCGTCTTCGTCGCTGATCACCGCGCGGGCCACCGCCTGCAGCAGGATGCGGTCCTCGTGGGTCATGTTCTGCACCGGCCGCACGAAAATGCCGCCGGGGCGGTCGAGCAGGCCCGTTTCCGAGCTGGCGGCGACCATCCCCAGGATCTGGTCCTGCAGCTCCTGCCGGTAGCCGGCCTTGCTGTCGTTCCAGATCACCAGGTCGGTGTTGAGGCCCTTCTGTCGCCAATAGGCATGCGCCTGCACCAGCTGCCTGACCAGTTCCACGTTCTCGGCGTCGGTGACCTTGAGCAGCACGATGGGCAGGTCGCCCGAGATGGCATGGCCCCACAGCCCGGATTGCCCGCGCTGGTTCTGCTGCAGCACGCTGGCGCTGGCGCGCAGCAGCGGGCTGGCATACAGCACATGGCTGGCCAGGCGCTCATAGAGCTGCGCCTCTGCCTGGGTGGCGTTGATCTGCCGGCGGACCACCTGGCTGTGGGTCCAGGCCAGGTCGAACACGCGGTCGGCCAGGCGGCGATCACGGTACTTGTCCAGCAGGGCCTCGCAACCGGGGCGGTCGGCGCCGATGCCGTAGACCATGTCCAGCTGCACGGTCTGCTCGGGTTCCAGTACCACGCGCACGCGGATAGCCACGATCGGGTCGAGCACCGAGCCGTCGCTGCCGGAGAGGTCGGTATCAGTGGTCAATGCCTGCGGGGTGCGCGGCGTATTGCCACGCCCCAGGAAGCGCGCCCGGTCGGTTTCGTAGGAAATCGCCGCCACCTCGGCGTCATGCACCGCGACAAGATGGAACATCCACGGCGGTACTTCGTCGTGCGAACGCGGCCGGCGCGTGCACAGCACGGCCTGCTTGGCGGCCAGGATCTCGCTCTGCACGAACAGGTTGCTGAAGGCCGGGTGCGCATCGTCAGCGGCCGCCGGTGCCAGCACCACTTCGGCATAGGTGGTGATTTCCACGGTGCGCGTGCGACGGCTGCGGTTGGTCAGGCGCAGGCGACGGAGTTCGATGTCGTCCTCGGCGGAGATGGCCACCTGCAGGTGGCTCTCGCAGCCATGCAGCGCGCCACGGAATTCGGCCTTGGCGTCGGAGAAGATCGCCTCGTAGTTGTCCATCGGCACGCAGGTGGGCTGGTAGGCAGCCGACCAGAACTCGCCGCTGTCCACGTCGCGCAAGTAGCAGAACGTGCCCCATGCATCGGTGGTGCCGTCCTCGCGCCAACGGGTGAGCGAGAGGTCGCCGTGGCGGCTGTAGCCACCGCCGGCATGGGTGAGCATGCCGTGGTAGCGGCCGTTGGAGAGCAGCTGCACTTCCGGGCGCGGGCCGCCCGGCTTGCGCAGCACGCGCAGGGACGTTTCGTCCTGCGCCGTGGCGGCGTGCTCGCCCAGCGATTCGACCTCGTGCGGATGGAACACGCCAATGCGCGGAATGCGCTCCTGCAGCAGCAACAGGGTGGCCTGGAATTCGACATCGGCCACGAAGCGGCGCTGCATCGGCTGGTCGCGCAACAGGTAATCCAGCGACAGCAGGCCCATGCCCTGGTGGTGGGCCATGAACGAACGCAGCAGCACGTGGTCGTGCCCCGGCGGCACGCGGGCAGGGGTGTAGTCGATCGCCTCGTACATGCCGAAGCGTCCGGCAAACCCAAGACTCTCAAGCGCCTGAAGGTTCTGGCAGGCCGCTTCCGGCGCCACCATCAGCGCCATCATGCTGGCATAGGGCGCGATGACCCGATCCTGCCCCAGGCCACGCTTCAGCCCCAAGCCCGGCACGCCGAACGCGCGGTACTGGTAGTTCAGGCGCGCATCGACCGCGTTGTAACCGGACTCGGACACGCCCCATGGCAGGTTCAGGCTGCGGCCGTAGACGATCTGCGCTTCCACCGCATGCCGTGCGGTCTGGTCGAGCAGGGTGTCCGGGTAGCTGGGCATCACCAGCTGCGGCATGAGGTACTCGAACATCGAGCCACTCCACGACAGCAGCGTCGGCGTGCCGTTGACCTCGGTAAGCAGGCGGCCGAGCGCGAACCAGCTCTCCTGCGTGAGCTCGCCCTGGGCGATGGCCACGAAGGCGCACAACCGCGCTTCGGAGGCGAGCAGGTCGTAGAAGCTGTTGTCGAGGCGGTGGTCGTCGACGTTGTAGCCGATGGAGAGCAGGTTGCGGGAGCGGTAGAACAGGAACCCGTATTCCATCAGCGAGAACTGCCCGGCGCGGTGCGCCAGGTCCTCCAGCTGCGCGATGCGCGTGCGTGCGTCGGCACCGGCGGTACCGGGCAGGGCGGCGAGCTGGCGCAGGGTGGGTACCGGCGCATCCGCATCCGCGTTGGCATCGACCGGGATGTCCGCGAGCGCCGCACACGCGGCATGGCATTCGGCAGCGAACAGGGCCGGCCAGTGCAGGTCACCGTCCTCAGGCGATGCCGGTGCCGGCCACTGTGCCAGCACGGCGTCGGCCAGGCCGGCCAGCTCCTGCAGGCGGGCCAGCGCTTCGGCGGCACCGCGCGGCAGGTCGGCCCGCGTTGCCACCAGCCGCTGGCGCAGGTGGTCGAGCGCTTCGCCGAGTGGCGCGTCGCCGGGGCGAAGGCGCTGCCGTTCCTCCTCTAGCACGCCGAGGGTATCGGCCAGGCCATCGAAGGTGTGCGGCGCCAGCACCGGTGCGTCCACCAGTGCGAGCAGCCCCTGGCGCAGCGTAAGCAGGTGGCCGGCGAGGTTGCCGCTGTCCACGGTGGAGACGTAGCGCGGCGGCAGCGGCGCCAGGGTTTCGGTGTCGTACCAGTTCAGGAAGTGGCCGCGGTGGCGCGGCAGCTGGTCCAGCGTGCCGAACGCGAGTGCGGTGCGTTCAGCGACCGCGCCCTGCTGCAGATAGCCGAAGTCCCACGCAGACAGATTGGCCAGCAGGGACAGCCCGATGTTGGTCGGCGAGGTGCGTCGCGCCACCACCAGTGCCGGGTGCTCCTGGATATTGTCCGGCGGCAACCAGTGATCCTGCTCGCGCACCCAGGCCTGGAAGAACGACCAGGTGCGCCGCGCGAGGCGGCCAAGGAACGCCCGCTGGGTATCGGAAAGCTCGGCCACGATCGCGGCCGGTGGCCGGCCGAGCCACGCCATCAAACCAGGCGCAAACGTCCACGCCAACAGGAAGGGCAGGGCAAGCGGCAGCGCCTGCGGGCGCACGACGGCGACCACCGCCACCAGCGCGAGCGCCAGCAGCGATCCCGGCGCCATCACCCGCCATTCCGCGCCCCGGTCGCCGCCCAGGCGGCGCTCGACTTCGCTGGAGGGGTTCCACTGCAGCAGGTGGCGGCGCGTGATGGCCATGCGCCAGAGCGTGCGCAGCACCGCGCCACCGGCCAGCAGGGCTTCGTAGGGCAGGCAGGCAATCTGCGTGGCGGCGCGCAGCAGCGACTGCAGCGTGCCGCGCCCGACCTTGATGTAATGCGCTTCCAGCGGGGTATCGTCCGGCACGCTCAGCGCATCGCGCAGCATGCCGATCAGCGGCGGTGCGAACCACAGCGCCAGTACCCACGCGGTCCATGCAGCGGGGTTGTCGGCGTACAGCCAGCCTGCCACCAGCAGGACCAGCGCGGCGATGGGCACCAGGCTGCGGCGCAGGTTGTCCAGCAGCTTGCCACGCGACAGCAGGCTGAGCCGGTTGCGTTCCCAGCCTGTGCCCGGGCGTGGGGTCCACGGCAACAACCAGGGCAACAGCTGCCAGTCGCCACGGATCCAGCGCGCACGGCGCTTGGCGTCGGCGGCGTAGCGTTCGGGGTAGTCCTCGTACAGGCGCACATCGCTGACCAGGCCCGCGCGGGCATAGCAGCCTTCCAGCAGGTCGTGGCTCAGGATGCGGTTTTCGGGCAGGCGGCCCTCGAGCGCATGCTCGAAGGCTTCCACGTCATAGATGCCCTTGCCCACGAAAGAGCCTTCATCGAACAGGTCCTGGTAGACGTCCGAGACCATGCGCGTATACGGATCGATGCCGGGTTCGCTGCCGAACATCCGCGCAAAGCGCGAGGTACGGCGCCGGCCCAGGCTGGTGCCCACGCTGGGCTGCAGGATGCCGTAGCCCTCCACCACGCGCTGCATAGCAGGATCGAAGCGCGGCCGGTTGAGCGGGTGGGCCAGGGTGGCGACGAACGCACGCGCCGCATCGCGCGGCAGCTGCGTGTCCGAATCCAGGGTGATGACATAGCGCACACCGAGCAGGACCGCCGCGTCACCCACGATGCGCATGAACGCGCTTCCATCGCCATGGCGGAGCAGGGCATTGAGCGCGGCCAGCTTGCCGCGCTTGCGCTCGTGCCCCATCCACACGCCTTCACTGGGGTTCCACTGCCTGGGGCGGTGCAGCAGGTAGAAGCGGTCGCCGCGCTCGGACGCGTAGCGCTGGTTCAATCCCTCGATGCGCTGCGCGGCGTGCGCAAGCAGGGCATCGTCCGTCGGCAACTGCGCTTCTGCGGCGTCGAGGAAGTCGGTCAGCAGCACGAAGCGCAGCTGGGGATCGCGGTTGGCCAGGAAGCGGACCTCCAGCGCTTCGACCAGTACGTCGATGCCGTCGGTGCTGGACAGCATCGACGGTACCGCCACCACGGTGGCGCAGGCTTCCGGAATACCTTCGCTGAAATCCAGCTTGGGCAGCGGCTTGGGGGCGACCAGCACGGTCGCGGTCCAGTTGACCAGCACGATGCCCAGCTCACTGAACACCAGCAGCCCGAGCAGGGCAGCCAGCCAGATGGGAACCTCGCCACTGCCGGTCGCCAGCAGGCCCCAGGTGGCCAGCACCGCCAGCAGGGTGATCGGCAGCAGGTACAGCGCAAGCGGCACGCGGTGGGCCAGTCGCCGTGCCTTGCGGTGGCGTGGCGCCGCCTCGGCCACGGCGTCAACGGTGGTGTGCAGGCCTTCGCCGACCAGCCAGTAGCCCACATGCGTGCGTGGGCCGTCGGGCGGGGTAGCGGCCCGGGCCAGGTCCAGCGCGATGGTGGCAACGCGTTCCTCGGCGATGCGGCTGCCGCGCGCGATCTTCTCCACCACGTGGCGATAGGCGTCGCGGGTGCCGAAATCCATCTGCGGATAGACCGCCATGGGGTCTTCGCGTAGCCGCTGCTCGACCACACTCATGTCTTCGACGAAGGTGCGCCAATCCATGGTGGAGAGAAAGCGCAGGCTGCCGATGCTGTTGCTGATGGACACCTGGTCGGACGCCTGCTGCTGCCCCTCGGCCGCAACCAGTTCCTCGATACGCTGCCCGGACGCCGCAGCCCATTGTTCCAGCCAGGCGATGGGCATGGCCCACGCGCCGCCGCGACCCTGCAGTGAACGGGTCAGCTCGGCGATGAATGCGCCGGTCAACGGCGGCTCGGAGCGCGCCATGTCGGCCACCACCAGCACCACGTCCGTAGGCGTATCGGACGCCGCGAGATTCAGGTTGTCCGCCCATTGCGAGGCCAGGCGCCGGTCTTCCCCATCGCGCATGACCCGCGCGGCCATGCGCCGCAGGTTCTCCAGCAGCGCCAGGCGCAGCATGATCGGAACCGCCCACAGCTCGCCCAGGCTCAGCGGCGCCAGCGACTGGTAGGAGGCGATGAAGCGGCCCAGCGTATCGCCGTCAATACGGCCGTCGCCGTGCGCGATGGCCTGCATCGACAGTTCATACACGCGCGGCAGCCCGGCCGAGGGGCCGGTGGCCAGCGAGGGCAACTGCCGGCTGTAGCCGCGCGGCAGGTGGCGTCGTGCGGTCTGGATCTGTTCTTCGACCAGGTAGTAGTTGTCGAGCAGCCATTCCCCGGCCGGGGTGACCGGGCGCTGTTCGCGCACCACGCTGCTGAGCAGGGTATTGGCGTCCTGCAGGACACGTTCGTTGGCCTGCAGGCGCTCGAGCAGACGCTCCGGGCTGGGCCGCATCCGCACGCGATGCTGGCGCGCGAGCGCGCGGCCGTAGACCTCCATCTGTTCAACACTGTACAGCGCGGCCCGCAGCGGGCCCTCGGTGGCTTCGATGGCCGGGGCAGATGCCTGCCGCTCACGCCAGCGCCAACGAACAAGCCGCCGCAGGCGAAGCCAACGGCCGAAAAGACGACGAAGGTGGGGCATAGGGTACCGAGGGGGAGGCAGGTTGCGCCTTGCATCGTTGCATTTAGGGGGCCGAGGACACCGTGAAGGTCATATATACCTCCCATGCATTAGTCATTTGCCGCTCCTGCGATATGCTGGTCGAAGCATGGTCGAGTCCACGCTGAAGCCGGTGGCGGACGAGCAGATGTGGTTCAACCAGTTCCGCATTGGCCTGTGGCCGGAGTACTTCCGGGACAGCCAGTCCCGAAGGGCGAGGGCGCGCTCGACCGGCCCGACGCTGCATTGAAGATCACGGGTAGGTAGGCGGGTGCCTCTCTGGCATGATGCCGGAAGGCAGGACCAGGGAGTGGGCAGGCAATGGAGTTCGATTCGATTCGCCCCGCCATCAGCGGGGTGATTGGCGGGATCATCGCGACCTGGTTGACCAGCCGATGGGCCCGGAATCTACCGTCGCATTACCAAGGTTGGTCACGGGCATACCTGCTGCGTCGGCACCGCCCGGCAATCTGGACGGCCAACGCACTGTTCTTCATCGGTCTCTGCTGCGGAATCGCGCTTTACCCCATGGGTGGCTTCGCGAACACAGACTGGCGACCGTTGCTCTTGGGGTTCGGACTGGCATCGGTGCTGCCGCTCCTTGCGCTCGCCGTCGTTTCCCTTCTTTCTGGCCGCAACGTCAAAGAAGCCTATGTTGCATTCGCGCTTGGTCAAGGCAGCCCCCTGTGGGTGACCTACGGGATTCTCGGTGCGGGTGCCGTGTCGTTTTTCTTTGCCTTGGCCATCTTGACTGGCTGATCAAACGCACCCCGCCAAGCATCATGCAGAATTCTTCTCGGGTCCTGAAGCGGCAGGCTGTCCCGCTTGTAGCCGGAACCGGGCCACCCTATGATCACCGCGTAGCCTGGGCCCGGAATCTGGAAATCCCACACAACGGAGGTGAATGATGAAGGCTGTAGCCGCTGTCCTCTCGCTTTGCTGTGCATCTTTTTCCGTATCAGCTTCCACACCCGCATCCGTGCAGTTCACGGGCGTAGTGCAGCAGGACGCCTTGCCGCCTGTTGCACTGGATCTGCAACTGCCATCCCAGCAGGCCGCAACCGTTCAACTCTCCAGCGGCTTCAACCTGGAGCTGACTACCCCCGGCAACTCCGCCAGTCCAGATGGGGCCCGCATCAGGCTGCTGTCGTCCAAGGGGGAGGTCATGCACACGGCACGCGTACCGGATGCTGGCCTTGCCAGCGTCTCCTTCGCGTACCAGGTCTGCGCGGGTAATGTCACTTACATGAGCCCGGCGCCAGCCGTCGTGCCTGCCTGCAGAGTTTCAGCCCAACAGAGCCGCTGAAGCGGGGTGCCGCTGTTCCGCCCGAAGCCACTGGCAGAACGCCTCGGCATGCGGATGTTGCTCTGGCGATGGCCGACGGATCATCCAGAACGCATAGGCATTTTCCAGTTCCGTCAGCAGAGGCTTGACCAGGCGACCTTGTCGAAGGTCGTCCTCCACAAGCGGCGCGAGGCCCAACGCAACACCGTGGCCTGAAACTGCGGCTTCCTGGGCAAGATAGATGCTGGCGAAGACAGGGCCCGAAGCGGGGTTCACGTTCGTGGCACCTGCTGCCGCCAACCAATCCGACCACGCAGGAACCCCTGGGCGGCCTGTCGCGCCCTCATCGTGCAGCAGTGTGTAGCGGCACAGGTCGTCAGGGTGTTCCAGTCCGTGCGGGTTGGCGCCCAGCAGCGTGGGCGAGCACACGGGGAAGGCAGGCGCCTGCATCAGCAGATCTGCACGGACGCCAGCGTAGTTGCCCGGTCCATAGCGGATGCCCACATCAAACCCTCCACGCAGAAAGTCCGCATGCTCGTCGCTGGTGTCGATCCGCACCCGTACATCCGGAAAGGCCTGCTGGAAACGGTGCAGGCGTGGCACCAGCCACTTGGCTGCGAACGATTCCATGGTGGTCACCCGCAGCACGGCCGGCGCCCGGTTGCGTGCACGGTCCAACGCCAGGTCCAGCTGCCCCAACAGCTCGCCGACCGTTGCAGCCAGTTCGGCGCCTTCCGGCGTCAACGTCACCGAACGGTGGTTGCGCTGGAACAGGCTTACGCCAAGGTGCTCCTCCAGATGCTTCACCTGGTGGCTGACAGCCGCCGGGGTGACAAACAACTCGTTGGCCGCCGCGTTGAAGCTCAGGTGGCGTGCCGCCGCTTCAAACGTACGCAGGGCATTGAGCGGGGCGGAGGGGCGGGCTTTCACGGGCGCCTTGGGGAGCGGGGTCGTCCGCATCGTATCGCATTAGATTTTCTAACGCGACGTGCAAAACAACTCGTTTGTCGCGCCCCGGCGGGTTGGCCACGATGCCCATCCTGCCAACGGGGTGTCCCTAATGCGAATCCAGGAACTGGCTCCAGATGTGGTGATGTTCGTGGGCGATGAGGTCGAATCGGTTGCCACCGCCTTTGTGGATGGCGACCGGGTGCTGCTGGTCGACGCAATGGGCAGCGAGGCCGATGCCGCCCGGCTGAGGGAAGTCCTGTGCGGAGAGATGGAAAAGACGGTGCATCTGATCGCCGCCACCCATTTCATGAGCGACCACATTGCTGGCATGTCGCTGTTTCCCGATGCACTTACCCTGGCACACCGGCATCACCGCCAGGCGTTTCTTTCCCAGAACCGGCCCGTGCGCGCGCTCTACCGGGAGCCGGACATCGTGTTCGACAACATGGCACTGCGCTGGGGCCGCCACCAGCTGCGCTTCCTGCACAACCCCGGCAAGACCATGGACCACTTCAGCGTGGATGTGCCCACCGCCAATCTTGTCTGCGTGGGTGACAACATCGTGGGCAACATCGTCTACCTCTCCCGCGCAGACCCGGCGCTGCAGCGAGCCGCCATTGGCCGCATCCAGCAGTTCGGGCGGAGCCGGGTGGTAGGTGGGCACATGGGCGTGTTCGACGCGCCGGTACTCGACAACGCGCTCCATTACCTGCGGCGCATGCAGGACATCGTGGTGGACATCCGGTTGACCGCCACACCGGTGGAAGTGGCGGCGCTGATATCGAACATCCGGCTGGATGACTGCGTTGCGCCAGGCGTGGTGCCGACCGCGTTCGAACGGGAATGGCATGGCCACAATCTCGATGTGATCGAGAGCCAATCTATCTTCGCGCTGGATGCTGTGCTGGCGGCAAGGGAGCAGGCTGCATGAATGGCTTCAATCACCGCAGGCGCTTCCTTGCGGGCTGCGCGGGCGCGGCAGCGGCGACGCTGCTTCCTTTCGGGGTGCTGGCAGCTGCCGCAGTACCGCGAACACTGCGCGCCCAGCGGCTGGCATGGGCGGGAGTCCGCCTGCAGCTTCCCGACAGCACGCTGTTCATCGATCCGCTGGTCAGTCCGGAGGCATGGGGCAGGGCGCTACCCGACCGGTTGGTGCCGGTGGACGACACCGTGGGCGAAACCCACGTACTGCTCACCCACACCCATTCGGACCACTTCGATGGGACCGCAGTAGCGGCCGCACTCAAGAACGGCGGTGTACTGGCGTACCCCGCAGGCCTGCAGCCCTCACCGTGGCCGCAGGGCGCGCGTGCCCGCCCCAGTGCGCTGTGGGAGCCGCAGCTGCTGGGCGACTTCACCGCCACGCCGGTGCCCGCTTCGGATGGTTACGGGGATACGCAGGTTTCGTGGGTGGTCTCGGCCGGCGGGCGGCGCATTTTCCACGGCGGCGATACCCAGTGGCATGGCAACTGGTGGCGCATCGGCCGCCAGTTCAGCCCGTTCGATGCCGCGTTCCTTCCCATCAATGGCGCGCGCTTCGGCTGGCGCGAGCCGGTCAGCGGGCAGCCGGGCGTGCTTACGCCCGAGCAGGCGGTGGCCGCTGCGGTTATCCTCGGCGCTCGGGTGCTGGTGCCGATTCACTACGGCATCAGCGGAATGGACAAGTATGTCGAAGTGGACGATCCGCTTGGCAGGGTTCGCCAGGCCGCACGCGAGCGGCATGTCCCTTTGCAGATCATGGAACCGGCCACGTGGCTGCAGTGGCCGGAAGGGAGCCTATGAAAACGCTGGACTGCATCATCATTGCCTTCGCCGCATCGTCCCTGGCCCTCCATGCACACGCGGTGGAGCCGGCCAGCCCCAAGCGCCCCTCCGTCGAGCAGCTGCAGAAGGTCATCGTCAGCAGGGCGCCGCAGACCCGTGTGGAGGCTCCGGACAGCGAGCGCATCACCGCACGCCGCATCGATATCGTCGACGAGAAGGGCGTGATCCGCATGACCCTTTCGGGCCAGACGCCTGCGCCCATCATCGATGGCATCCAGTACAAGCGCGCCTTCAATGTGGCGGGCATGGTGCTGTACGACGACAAGGGCAGTGAGCGCGGCGGCTTCGGTACTGCGGACGTGGAGGGTGGCATGGCCGTGCTCGCGTTGGACCACCCTGCCATGGATGCGATCGGCTGGCGCGTCTCGCCGGATGGCGAGGTGCGGTTTTCGATCAACCAGGCGCCGCCGTTGATCCGCGAACCCCGCCTGGACAATCGCCTGATTCCGGGCGTGCAGACGCCCACGCGGATCCAGATGGTGGTGGGTGCCGATGGCACGCCGGCCATCGCGCTGAACGATAAGCAGGACCGTGCCAGGCTGCGCCTGACCGTTACCCCGGAAGGCTACGGGGCCATCGAGTTCCTGGATGCACAGGGCAAGGTGATCCATACACTGGCGCCGGAAGCAGCGCAGCAGTAACGCCATCCCCCTTCATGGAGTTCGCATGGACACTGAAATCCGGCAGCACGAGGAAGCCCTGCGCGTTGCGATGCTCACCAGCAATGTAGAGGCCCTTGATTCCCTGATCGCAGATGACCTGATTTTCGTGGGTTCTGCGGGCGAGGTGTTCAGCAAACAGGATGACCTGGCGCTGCATCGCTCGGGACGGCAAAAGCTGACCAGCGCGGAGTGGCGCTCAATAGAGGTTTCCCTGCGCGACCACGCCGCCGTAACCTCGGTGACGGCTGCGCTGGCCGGTACATTTTATGGGGCCGCGTTCTCCGGCCATTTCAGGTACTGCCGCCTCTGGGTGAAAACAGCGACCGGCTGGCAGGTACTGGGAGGTTCCGTTATCGCGCTACCATCGGGTTGAGCCCACCGCTGGACACACCTCATGACGAAGCTTGGCCTGCTCCTGATCGCGCTGATGACATCATCCGGGCAGGCCCACGCAGTACCTTCTTGGGGAGCACCTACGTCCAGCCCCGCCGACACCTCACCGGCCGCGCTCAAGCCGGGCCAGTGGGTGTGGGGCGGAGACTCCAAAGCGATGGGCCCGATGGCAGTGGTGGTCAGCATCACCGAGCAGCGTGCCTACGTGTACCGCAACGGCCTGCTGGAAGCCGTATCCACGGTGAGCACCGGCAAGCCCGGTCACGAAACGCCCACGGGTGTGTTCACCATCCTGCAGAAGGACAAGGACCACCACTCCAGCAAGTACAACGACGCCGCCATGCCGTACCAGGAGCGCCTCACCTGGGATGGCATCGCGCTGCATGCGGGCGGGTTGCCCGGCTATCCCGAATCGCACGGCTGTGTGCACCTGCCCACCGAGTTTGCGCGCCTGCTGTTCGGCGCCACCAACATGGGCATGGTAGTGGTGATCGCCAAAGACGGCGTGTCGGATCCTGGGCTGGTGCACCCGCTGGTCGCCAGCCCGATCGATCCGGGCACGGGCAAGGAAGTGCTGGATGTGCCGCTGGGCACGCAGGAGCAGTACCGCTGGCAGCCGGAGGTGGCGCCCACTGGCGTGGTGTCGCTGCTGCTCAGCACCAGCGACCGCCGGCTGTTCGCTTACCGTGACGGCAAGGAGATCGGGCGTTCGCGGGTGGATTTCCGCAACGGCGCTGCGCCGGCCGGAACCCGCGCCTACATGGTCGCCAACACCAAAGTGGCTGCCGGTGAGCCGTCATGGGTTGAGGTGGGCATTCCGGGGGAGGAGGCAGCAGGGGGAACGACGCTCAGCCAGGCGGACGAGCAGCGGGTACTGCTGCCAGATGGCTTCCGCGCCGCGCTCAAGCCGATCCTGCAGCCGGGCGTGGTGTTGCTGGTGACTGACAAGCACGTGCTCCCCGAAACCACCGGGCCGGCGCTGCAGGTACTCAACGCAGAGCAGCCCGCGCTGTGAGCGGGCTGCCCGCCATTCCCTAGAGCGACGGATTCGGAAGGAAGTGGGCGACCGTTCTCACGACAGCGGCGATGGGCAGTGCAATGGCTACCGCATGCGTGAATCGGTTGCTGGGACCGCGCTGGAAGGGGATCCACCCTGTCAGTGCAATCGTGCAGAGTGAAAAGACCACCACTGCGGTTCCCGTTGCCATCATCGCCAGGCAGAAGCTGATGAACGCAAAGAGGTTTGCCACGAGTTCGATGTAGGTGCGCTGTTTCATCAGACTTCAATCCATTGGCCGTCAGGTCTTCCGTGGCCGCACATGATGCGACCCGACAATGCTATCACGACGCATTCGCATTACGGCGTCCTGCGCACCTTGACGTTTTCCAGGGCTGGCGGAACACTCCGGCAGTTGGCAGTACCCGACTTCCCGGGGGGAAAGCAGTGATCTTGATCGCCCCAGTTACCACCTCGATGTTCCCGCGCGCAGCGCTGATCCTCGCACTCGTCCTGCTGCTTGCCACGTCAGGATGCGCGCAGGACGTATCGCCGATCCCCAATCCTGGCAACGCGTATCCGGGCGACCCAGGGCGACGTTTCCTTCTCAGGGACGAGCAGATTCGATTGAATGAAAGGCTGGCAGCACAAGGCGACACGGCCGCCGTTACCCGGCTCATCAATCATTACCAGTGGTGGGCCTCAGACCCGGTCAGGGCGCGTTTCTGGCTGCGTCGTGGAGCGGAGCTGGGGGACCACATGGCGATGCTCAACCTTGCATTGCAGATTCACGCCCTTGACGATGAGGCCAACTGCAAAGAGGCCGCATCGCTTCTAATGAGCATTCTGGAGACCTCCCCATCGAAGCGTCTCGAAGCAGAAGCAGCGGACTTTCTTGAATCATTGAGAACCGATGTGTCCGGGACCAGCCAATGCTACCGGTGGATTGGGCAGTGAAAACCCGCCTTGTTCTCAGCCGCATTCAGCTACCTGTTTCAGACATTCAGCTTCTTCACAATCCATGTACGTAGTTCAGCGCAATGATTGATCCGGCAGAGGGGGCGCTATTTACCCAAGACCCAAGAAGGAGTGCTGGAATGATCATGAACAAGAAGAGTGTGGTGTTGACGCGTACGCTGGGCGTGGCGCTCGTCGCCGCCCTGGGCCTTGGCGGTTGCGCCACGTATAAGGATGAGTTCGCGACGATCAACTCGCGCCTCGATTCCCTTGATACCAAGGTGAACAGCGCAGCGCAAAGTGCTGAATCGGCCAACCAGTCGGCTCAGCAGGCTAACCAGCGCCTGGATCAGATTGAAAGCCGTGTGCAGCGTCTGGAAACGGTCCCGCCGAAGCGTCAGCCGCGCGGTTAATCGCTTCGTCGCACATGCAGTACCGAAGTTTGTAAACCAGGACCCGGTGGCCGTTGATGGCCACCGGTTTCTTTGCTTTAGTCTGTCGTAGCTCCAAGGAATTCCCCCTACACCATGCACATGCACCCCGCTATCCGAGCCACGTGTGGCGCACTGGCGCTGACGCTGGCGTTCGCCGGCCCCGCCCTGGCCCGTGCACAGGACCCGGCCGAGCAGCAGCCCGCTGAACAGCCGGCTTCCTCCAACGATCAATTGCCGCCGGATCAGCCGGTGTCCGACACGGTGGTTCAGATCGCCGGGTGGGTGAAGGCGAGCAGGGACGCAGAAGGTTATCCGTTCGCGGTGATGGACAAAGCCGCAGCGCAGATTTTCGTGTTCGACGGCAATGGCAAGCTGCTTGGCGCAGCGCCGGGGCTGTTCGGCTCCGCTGTCGGCGATCATGTGGCGCCGGGCATTGCTGGTCTTGCGCTCAAGGAAATTCCAGGCCGCGATCGCACCACCCCTGCTGGTCGCTTCATTGGCGGTTATGGTGATTCACTCGACGCCGGCCGCGTGCTCTGGGTGGATTACGACAGCGCCATTTCCATCCATCCCACGGCGACCGGCGTTCCGGCCGAACGACGCGTCGAACGCCTGGCGTCCCCGTCGCCGGACGACAACCGCGTCACGCACGGCTGCATCAACGTCAATCCGGATTTCTACACCAGGATCATCCAGCCCACCTTCCAGAAAGGCGGCCTGTTCTACATCCTGCCGGACCAGCAGTCCCTGGCTGAGACGTTCCCGGACTTCGCGCAGAGCAGGGCAACGGCTCAGCACGACGAGGGTGGCGGTAAAGGCGCCTCCAAGTAGGATTTCGCCTGACGGTTGACGCAAACACGTTTGCACTGCAAACTGCTCCAAGGCGACCCCTTGGAGCACGTCATGCAGCTGCCGTCCGTCACCGACCCCTACAGCCGTTTCCAGGCCATGACCCGCGAGTACTCACGGTACTCGCGAAGCGCGGGCGGCATGTCCGCGATCGCCGGCGGCATTGCCTGCCTGGCCTCCTTCCTTGCCGGCGTCCTCTTGCCCGCCACCATTGAGCTGCGGGCGGTGCTCATCGCCGTGCCCGTGTTGTGGCTCGCGGGCAAGCAGTGGATGGTGCACCGTTACTACCAGCGCTTCGGCAAGGTCGAGGAGCAGGTAACGCCGACGGAGCGCAACTTCCAGCGCTTTTTCATCGCATTTACTGCGGTCATCAGCGCAGCAATCGTGGGGTTCGTGCTGACCCGGATGGTCCCGATGGGCAAGCTTCCGTGGGATCCGCGCGCAATTGGGTATCTCGCGGTTGTGGCGCTGCTGCCGCTCATTGTCTGGCGCTGGCTGCGCACGCCACTGGAGTTCATCGTGGGCGTGTTCCTGCTGTGCCAGGCCGCGGTGGCATTCACCGGCCAGACCTATGCGCTAGGCCCGACCACCGTGATGTTTCCGCTGGCGGCCATTGCATTGGTGGTGGTGGGCTGGCGCGACCACCAGCGGTTCCTGCGACTGCAAACGGAAATGCGCGCGTTCGTGGCCGCGCGGAAGCCGCTGCCATGACCCAGCTTCCCGACCCCCGCAGCCTGCTGCAGCTGGATCGCCTGATCCACGAACCGGCGCGCCTGCTGATCCTGTCGATCCTGGCAGGCGCTGAATCGGCCGAATTCGGTTTCGTCGAACATCTCAGCGGGCTGAGCAAGGGCAACCTGTCCAGCCACCTGAGCAAGCTCGAAGCGGCCGGGCTGGTCGCCATCGATAAATCGTTCCGCGGCAAACGCCCGTTGACCACCCTGCAGCTCACGCCTGCAGGTCGGCAGGGGCTGGCCGAGTACCGCACGCAGCTTGCGGCTGTCGTCGCAGGCATTCCCGATCCGCACAGCACGGACTCCTGATATGACATTGTTCGCGAAATTGACGGCAACGCTGGTTCTATCGCTGATGGCGTTCAGTGGCATTGCCGCTACCCAGGACACACGCCAGGACGGCGCCAACATGACCTCGCAGTTCTACCAGGGCCATGTCGATGCGCTGTGGGAGCGCATGACGCCGCAGATGCAGGCCGCATTGCAATCGAAACAGAACCTGACGGCACTGAGGGAACAGGTGCTCGCCGCAGGTGGCGAGGAAACCGACGTAGTCAGCGAAACGGTCAGCACCGATGGTGGGTATGACATCTATGTGCGCCAGGTACGGTTCGCGAAGAACCCGGCCATCATCCAGATCACCTGGGCATTCGATGCCCAAGGCATGATTGCAGGCTTCAACATCCGTCCACACCGGGCCGGTCCATCGCCGCCCGCGGCAAGCCAGCGCCTTGACTACAAAAACCGCACGCCGTTGCAGTTGCCGTTCTCCGACGAGTTCTACGTGTTCTGGGGCGGGCGCAGCGTCGAGCAGAACTACCATGCGGCGCATGCAAGCCAGCGTTTCGCCATGGACCTGCTGGTCCTGCAGGATGGCAGTTCACACCGTGCGGAAGGCAGCCGCAACGAGGACTACTTCTGCTTCGGCAAGCCCATCCTGGCCCCCGCAGACGGCAGGGTAGTGGAGGTGATCGAAGGCGTGGCCGACAACGTGCCCGGTGAGATGAACCCCGGCCAGCCCACCGGCAACCGCGTCGTCCTCGATCATGGCAACGACGAATACTCGGTCCTTGCCCATCTACGCCAGGGCAGTGTGCGGGTCACGAAAGGGCAGGTGGTGCGCACCGGCACGCAGCTGGCCGACTGCGGCAACAGCGGAAACTCGTCCGAAGCCCACCTGCATTACCAGTTGCAGGCCGGGCCCGAGTTCGGCAAAGCCACCGCATTGCCCGCGCAGTTCTCCAACTACCTGGCCGATGACAAGCCGGTCGCGCTGGGTGAGCCGGTGAAAGGCCAGCGCATCCGGCAGGCAACCGTCGCACCGTAGGGTGTGAGGCTAGGGGAGCTGCACCGGCCCTGATACGGAATCGCGGGTGATCAGCTGATGCGCAAGCACCTGGTTGACGGTAGCGGGCGCCCCCGCGGGCGCGCGCCCGGCCCCCCCCCGCAGGGTGTGGATGGCGGGGTGGGGCCCGTGCGCCCCCCGCGCGTGGGTT